>CALRKC020000146.1:0-6413 GCA_943367895.1 Erythrobacter sanguineus
CATCTCGTCAACGATATGCTTCGCACCGGCATACTTGTCGATGATCCAAAGCACATAACGGATGTCTACGTTGATGGTTCTTTGCAATTTAGGATCGAAGATCACGTCACCGGCCATAGCTTCGATGTTTCCGTCGAATGCCAGTCCGATCAACTCTCCTTTACCATTCAGTACCGGTGAACCCGAGTTACCACCTGTAATGTCATTGTCGGTCAGGAAGTTTACCGGCATATAACCGGCCTTATCGGCATATTGCCCAAAATCCTTCTTCTTGTTCAATTCCATCAAACGTGCAGGAAGGTCGAACTCCTCATCGCCTGCCTTGTATTTCTTCACCATACCTTCCATGGTGGTGTAATTGTTGATTGTCGCATCATTGCGTTTGTCAGCAGGGAGCGCACGTACTTTACCGTAAGTCAGCCTCAATGTTGAGTTCGCGTCAGGATATTTGATTGGCGCCAGTTTGGAAACCCTCAATCCCTCTACCAGGTTGCGGAAAGCAGCACCGTAATCATTCTGTGCCTTCGCAATATCATCCGATTTAGCGGCAAGGTGTGTCAACAGATCGCTTGACAAAACATAAAGCGGATCACCCGTTACCATACCCACATTAGGCACTTCCAAAAATGCTTTCATCCTTTCAGGAGAAGAGAACATACTTAGCTCGAAAGCACTGGTTACATAAGTACTGAAATCATTATTATTAGCCGCAGCAAGCGTCTCCACCATAGGCGCAATCTTGTAACCTGTCGACTTGGTCGAATACAGTTTCAATTGTGCCGCGAGGATGTCTTTTTCTGCCGGGATATAAACTTCCTTGAAGAATTCGTCGATCATCAGTACCATATCCGGTTTCATCTCGGCACGTTCCTTCGCGTCTGCCTTGGCATAAGCCTCAAACTGCCTGCCTATAGAACGGGAAATTGTACCGTAAGAGCTGGTACGCAGTAATTGCTGTAAATAATTGTCATGACGCGCCTTCTCGTTGGTCAGGCCATAAAATTTATTAATATTGGCAATCACGTTACCGTATTTCGCCTTGTTCTCAGACTTATTTGCCCATTTGTCAAACTTCGCTTCCTGAGCCGCTTTGGTTTTCGCGGTCCCGAATTTACTCAAGGCATCAATCATCCCCTGACGGTTCTTCCAGTAATTCGCTGTAGAAGCATATTTAGAGGCATACATCAAACGGATTGAGGCATCTTTGTCCATATATTTCTTCATATTGTCCATACCGGTTTTTGCGCCTTCTACCCATGCAGGGTACGCGAACTTTACGTTCTGCTCGATTCCGCCTGCAGGCATCCAGCGGTTTGTACGACCCGGATAACCGAGGATCATTGCGAAATCATTTTCCTTCACTCCTTTAAGGCTTACAGGAAGATAATGCTTTGGTTGTAATGGTACGTTCTTGTCTGAATAATCGGCAGGATTTCCGTTGGCATCCGCATATACACGGAACATAGAGAAATCTCCCGTGTGGCGCGGCCACTCCCAGTTATCAGTATCACCCCCGAATTTTCCAACGCTTTCCGGCGGAGTACCTACCAGACGAACGTCTTTGTAATCCTGATATACGAAATAGTAGAATTCGTTCCCCTGGAAGAAAGAGCGCACGGAAACAGTGTATTTCCCACCTTCATTGTTTTCTTTCTCGATTAGGGCGATTTCAGCGGCAATGGCCTTGTCACGCTCGGCTTCGGTCATCTTGTCATTTAGCTTGCCGAGTATTCTTTTGGACACATCATCCATACGAACAAAGAAACGCACGAACAATGAGCTTGGTTTCATTTCATCCTTACGGGTTTTTGCCCAGAAACCATTCTTAAGGTAGTTCTGCTCGGCTGTAGAAAGCTCTGCAATGGCATCATATCCACAGTGGTGGTTTGTCAGTACCAAACCATCTTTTGAAACGATTTCAGCAGTACAGCCACCGTTGAACTGCACAATCGCATCTTTAAGACTGTGGTGGTTGATGCTGTAAATTTCATCAGCGGTGAGTTGGAGGCCCATCTTCTGCATGTCGCGGTGGTTAAGACGCTCGATGAACATCAGGAACCACATTCCTTCGTCTGCACGCATCGGGAATGCCGAAAGGCCCAGCAACAGGAATAAAATAATTTTTTTCATTCTTGATAATTTTGAAAAGTTAGTGACTAGTAGTCTTTATTTGGCTGTAATTGTTACAACGTTTGCGAAGATAAGCAAAGTTGGGAAATTTCATTCCGGTAATGTATATGATTGTTTGTGGCGAATGGCGGTGCGGTACACTAGCGCTGCGAATTGGCGAAGCAATCTTATCCCTGCCTAACGAATGCAGGAAAACGACGCTGCGGCCTCCCGATAGCTCTCGGGACTGTCGCAAATCTGCGCCCGAATTGATGCAGTACCGACATAAAAAAACCAGCCCGAAAGCTGGTTTAAACCATCCGGAGCCCTTTCAATCTTTCAATTTTCAGGGCCACGGACTTACCTTACTTGTTTAACGATTTTCCTAACAGATAAGACCCGCTCGAAATACCCATCAGGATATAGGCATTGGCCTCAAAATCAGGGTAGGTTTTCATCCCCTCCCCGAAGAAAGTCGTTATATATACGGTGGCGTAAATAATCGTAAAAATCAACTGTTGCAGCCGTACCAGAGAAAGCTGGCCGTTATCGTCCATGATAATATCCACCCAGAAGCTTTTGCTGATAAGCATCGATTTCAAGGCCGTTGGTGCCGTTGAAGACGCAGTAGCTGTCGTTGTGGTTGTCGTCACTGCAGTGCCATCGGTTGGTGCCGCTGCAACAGCAGGCGTTACGGTAGTGGTGGTTACCGTAGGTGCCGTTTGTGAACTTTGCTGTGCACCACTGATAACCGAGGCGGTTACCGCTACCGTCGCGGAAATCCCAAGTAAAATTAATCCCGTCTCATTAAGCGTTATAGTGCCGGTGTAGCCCCAGTATAAGGCAAAAATCGGTGCTATAATCAGCGTCCACAGAAAAAGCTGCAGCCTGGAAAAGCTGTAGGGCGGCGCTCCCGGATTGTCCGGATGCGCAGGTTCTTTCAATATATTCGTCATAAAGCCAACCAGGGCAATGATTAAAAAAGTGACTATCGCCAGGACAATCGCAATAACATTTGTAGTTTCATCCGGATGCATGGATTCGTTTTTGGTTAATTCAATGGTAAAACTAAAAACAAAAACCCAGCGATATATACGTATAAATACCTGTTTTTAAACTATTTGCTCCGACGCACCAAACCGAAAACAAATCAGGTATTTATACGCATTGATAAAAAAGAAACAATGTTTAAGTTTGAATTTTAATATCAAATATCCTTAAAACAGTCAGGAACATGATCAATCTCGAAGTCACCGTCAGAAACGGGATCCCACCGATGCCCATCACCATCAATATAGACAGCATCAACGATCCGTCACAAAATCAGCAGTTTTCGAAAGACAACGGTTTTTCCGAAGCCTTAAACCTCGACGCCGGAAGCTATACACTTATTGTCAGTGGTATGAATCCCGACGGTGGCAATGTGGAGATACAGCTCACAGGCAATTTCCAGTCGGGTCCACTACCCGCTGCGCAATACACTTCAGACACGGAAACCTACACTGCCCTGTTTTATTTCGTAATCTAAGCTGCCATGACAAAAAAAACACTTTTCCTGCTGCTATGTTTATGGTGTACAGCATCGTTTGCACAAACCACACCGGCGGGCAATAACGCGACCAGCCAGTTTAAAGAAGGTGAAAACCGGAAGACGGGCAATTACCTTGAGGTGCTGAGCAGCCTCTACCAAATGACTACGCAGAACCTTACCGGACCAAACAAAAGCATCGCTTTTAACAGCACGCTTTTCGCCGTCAAGGCAGAAGCTGATCCGGACCTGACCAAGGACTTTAACTTCATAAAAGAGACGTTCGCAAGGAATTTCCAGTTTAATTTTAAGCTCAACCTTGACGAAAATTATAAATACACGGGCTTTACGGGCGGATTTACGTATGCCGTGATCAATGACCGGGACCGGAAGCTTGCCAACTTTATGAAAGACCGCAGGAAATACAGGGATCTGATCAGCAATTACCAGGACCTGAATACCAAAATTGTTACTGCAACGCAGACTTACATTGCGAATCTGGCCAAGACACCCGGAATTACTCCGGCGGAAATTGCATCAGAAGTAGCGCAGATACAACAGGGACTTGAAACCCTGCACCAATATCATAACACCAGTGGCTTTCCGGCAGATTTCCTGAAACAGCTTGACCCAAATCTTGCCAGCCTGTCGGCGAAGGTGGCCACGTTACGCGACAGTGCCTATGCCGATATTGACCGGGCCGCACTACTGACCCTCAGCGCACAGGGCAGCGCAGACGATAAAGGCAAACTCAGCAGGGGTACACTCGCTTTGGCGTTCCTGAAAGGCAATTTCCTTGGCAAAAGAACCTCTGCTGAACTCGATTTCAGGAGCAGGTTTACCTATTCCGATACGCTCGTCGGGGCAATTCCCACGCAACGAACTGCCTTAAACAGTACACTGGGTTTCAATTTTGTACTGGTTAAGGCAAAAGCCAACAATAAAAGTCTTTTAGAGTTGAAAGCTTATGGGGAATACGACAATGTTTTCAAAGGGCTGATGCCCGGGGAAAAGAAAGACACTTTCCTCGCCAACGCCAACCTGCGTTTGCGCATTACAGACAATTTATGGCTGCCGCTGACCATCAAATATGATATCGAAAAATCCAATTTCCTGGGCTTCCTGAATGTGACTTATAACTTTGATTCGGTATCGGGCAACAGCAGTCCGTAGCGTTTGCAACTAATCGGTGACCTTAGATAAAACATTGTTGTCTGCGACGGTGGGTTCATTCACCGCAAATTTGTTCTTTCGTAGGTTCATCCCATAAGTATAGTTTGTGGAAAGGATGACATCGTTGCAATCAAAATGCTTGATTACGCCGTCTTTCTGCAAGGCGACTACCCAGCAGGTATTCTGGTGCATCCCATAATCTATCAGGAAAATCGCCTGTCCCGTTCCCAGGGGCGTCTCTACCAGTATCGAGGGTTTGAGTTGGTGTATCATAGTTATTTTTTTTCATAAAAATACCTCACTCCCAAAATCTATGTTTACAGAATTGTACAAATAGATTATAAATTAGGGTATCATCACAAAATATATCGGTACCTTTCCCGTTCTGGTCTGAAAAATGTCGTATGCATAACATTACCAAAGCCTCCCATCCGGTTTTCATCTTCAGCGTATTATTGCTTATCGTAAATGACTGGTGCCTGAAAGCCACATTCCACAACGGTTTTACAGGAAAACTCTCTGATTTTGCCGGGCTTTTTGCATTTGCATTCTTTTTCAGCATTCTTTTTCCAAAACGTATAAAGGCCATACACATCCTCACCGGTGTAGTATTTGTATTTTGGAAAAGCTATTTTTCGCAGCCTTTTATTGATTGGATTTACTCGATGGGCATCCCCATGTATCGCACCATCGATTTAACGGACTGTATCGCTTTGTCTATCCTTCCACTATCCTATCATCTGTCCAGAAAGTCATTTAAGGCTGATTTAAGGCCTTTTCTGCACAAAACCGTGCTAGTGCTTTCCTGTTTTGCTTTTATCGCAACCACGATGCCGCAGCGCGAACAACGGAAATACGTCGACATCAATAAAGAATACCAATTTGATTTTTCCAGGCGAAAGCTGATTTCAGGATTGAATCAGGTGCAATTGAATGAGATAAACCGATACAACCACTACGGCCATCTTTCCTTTGACAAGGAACGTGACATTTTTTATCTCGATTACAATACCCGTAAGGATACGGTTGCATTGTTGCTCGATTATATCAAACTGAAGGACCAGGACACCATTGTGTTTCGGACTTCTTTTGCGAAAATCATCATCATGGGAGATGACGCTTCTTCAACAATGAAACTGCTCACACTGTACAGGGCTGTCCCTTTCGGGTCAGATAAAGATTACCGTGAAAAGGCCATTAAGCAGTTTGAAAAAAAGATTGTGAAGGGAATACGTAAAGCGGTACGTGAATAAATGCCTGTCGTATAATTTTTCAACCCTAAGGATTCAGCATCGCCCAAAGCCTGTCTTTCAGCTCTGTCAATCCCTGCTGTGCCACGGATGAAATAAGCATGTAAGGCGTGCCATCAAACTCCTTATCCAGTTGTTTTTTCAATTCCGCTTTCAGCTCATCATCGAGCATATCACATTTTGAAATCACGACCAGGCGTTCCTTATCAAGCATTTCAGGGTTGTATTTCGTAAGCTCATTGACTAAAATATCATACTCCGCTTTAATGTCCGGCGTATCTACCGGAACCAGGAATAACAAAGTAGAATTCCTTTCAATATGACGCAGGAAATAATGTCCAAGCCCCTTGCCT
>CALRKC020000147.1:0-6342 GCA_943367895.1 Erythrobacter sanguineus
TTGGCTTCCATCGTTACTTCGCGCGAAATTTCGGGATAACAGCAGTATCCTTTTGCGGTAAGTCCGTCGATGATGGTGGTTTTACCGGTTCCCGGCCCACCAATGATGACAACGATTTCTTTTGGCACTTTTTTGAAATAAGGCGCAAAGATAATGAGATAATTAGAAACTAGGATAATTAGATAATTAGAAATTTGATAAATTAGGGAATGCGATCAACAGCAGATGGATTATCGCATTTTACATTAGCTGATTGACGACGGATTTCCAGCCCCGATAGCAGCGGCATCCTTTTTTATCCTGTTCAGCCGTGCCTGATTTGCACTGCACGTCCGGGATAAAAAAGATACAGCGGATAGCGGGAACAGCTGCTTAAAAATAAAATCTGAACTCCTCCAATAAATCTCAATTCTAAAACTGTATATTTGCGTTTATTTTCATAAAATGGATAAAAAGACAGAAGAATTCTACGCGCGGTTAAAGGAAGAATTATCCAACACAAGTGACTGGCCTTCAGAGTATCTATACAAATTTATTGTCCCGACGGATCCTGCGAAAATTACTGAAGTGGAAAATGCGTTCGATAATCTTGGCGCGGTCATCACTACAAACCAGTCAAAAACGGGAAAATACACGTCTGTTTCTGTAAATGTGACGATGGGCAGCCCGGAGGCAGTTATTGAAAAGTATGTTGCCGTATCTAACATTGAAGGCATAATTTCGTTATAAATGAACCAGAAATATATCAAAGAAAACGCGAACGATGTTGTAAACGAGCTTGAATACAACGCCGAACGTCCGCACCTGATTATCAGGGAATACGGTCGCCATCTGCAAAAGCTGATAGACCAGGCGGTTGTGCTTGCGGATCGTGAGGAACGCAACAAGGCAGCCAAGTACATCATTCAGGTGATGGGCGGGTTGAATCCGCATTTGCGTGATGTACCCGATTTTCAGCACAAATTGTGGGATCAGATTTTTATCATGTCTGATTTTAAGCTGGATGTGGATTCACCTTATCCCATTCCGTCGCGCGAAGTGTTGCAGCTAAAGCCGGATGTATTGCCATACCCACAGAACTTCCCCAAGTACAGGTTCTATGGCAACAACATCAAGTATATGATTGATGTAGCCAATAAGTGGGAGGATGGTGAGCTTAAGAATGCGCTGGTAAAAGTCATTGCAAACCATATGAAGAAATCGTACCTGAGCTGGAACAAGGATACGGTGAAGGATGACGTGATTTTCGAGCATTTGCTTGAACTTTCAGGCGGTAAAATCAATTTGATTTACAGTTCGGAAGAGCTGATTGATGTGGTAGACCTGATGCGAACCAACAAAAAAGTGTCGAATAAAAACCAGCAGCCGGTGACACAAAAGCCAAAGATTACCAAAAACGGCAAGCAAAACCAGGTATTTAAAAAACAAAACAGAAAAACACAATAGGGAATTGCGAAAGACGAATTATGAATGACAATTGGAGCATTCATAATTCATAATTTAAGATTCATAATTATTTAAAGATGGGAACTTTTAAAATTGAAGGCGGAGTTGCGCTGAAAGGAGAAATTACACCTCAGGGTGCCAAGAATGAGGCACTGCAAATTTTATGTGCGGTATTGCTTACGCCCGAAAAAGTAACGATTAACAATATTCCGGACATTATTGATGTCAATAAGCTTATTACACTGCTTAAAAACCTTGGCGTAAAGATTGAAAAGATCGGGAAGGGTTCCTATACGTTCCAGTCTGACGAAGTAAATGTCGGTTATCTTGAAACCGAAGCCTTTAAAAAGGAAGGTGGTTCGCTGCGCGGTTCCATTATGATTGTAGGGCCTTTACTGGCGCGTTACGGCCGTGGGTACATCCCTAAGCCGGGTGGTGATAAGATTGGGCGCAGAAGGCTTGATACGCATTTTGAAGGTTTTATTAACCTGGGAGCCAAATTTCGTTACAACCGTGAAGATCATTTCTATGGTGTTGAAGCCACAGACGGCTTGCAGGGTACAGACATGCTTCTCGACGAAGCTTCTGTGACAGGTACGGCGAACATTGTAATGGCGGCGGTTTTGGCAAAAGGTACTACAACAATTTACAATGCTGCCTGTGAGCCATATTTACAGCAATTGTCGAAGATGCTCAATTCAATGGGTGCGAAAATCACCGGTGTTGGATCCAATTTGTTGAAGATTGAAGGTGTTGAAAGATTAGGAGGCTGCACCCATACGATTTTGCCGGATATGATTGAAATAGGCTCCTGGATTGGCCTTGCTGCCATGACACGCAGCGAGATCACAATCAAAAATGTAAGCTGGGACAATCTTGGAATCATCCCAAATACCTTCAGGAAACTTGGCATTACGCTTGAACGCAGGGGTGACAATATTTATATCCCGGCACATACGGAGGGTTATGAAGTGAAAACCGACATTGACGGTTCGATTCTTACCATTGCTGATGCGCCATGGCCTGGATTTACACCGGATTTGCTGAGTATTATCCTTGTTGTTGCCACGCAGGCCAAGGGTGATGTTTTGATTCATCAGAAAATGTTTGAAAGCCGTTTGTTCTTTACCGATAAACTAATTGACATGGGCGCAAAGATTATGCTTTGTGATCCGCACCGCGCCGTAGTCATCGGGCACGATTTCAAATCGCAGTTGAAAGCCACAACCATGTCGTCGCCGGATATTCGCGCCGGGATTTCATTGCTGATTGCTGCGTTGTCTGCAAAAGGTACCAGTACCATTCAGAACATCGAGCAGATTGACCGTGGCTATGAAGATATAGAAGCGAGATTGCGGGCGATTGGAGCGAGGATTCACCGTGAAGATTAAAAGCAAATCATAAAGTGAGATAATGCTCATCATAATAAAAAAGTAAAAACCCGTCATGATAATTTATGACGGGTTTTTTTATGTGGTACTGACAATTCCTGATTGTCTTATTTCCTCATTTTCTGATTACTCCAGAAAATTCAGAAATTTCAATCCAAACACTACTCCGTCTCCTACAAACCCGTTTTGGTATGATCGTACATAATCCACACGCAGCATACGGAACTTTCCAAAGCCCAGATTGTCGAGACCGATTGTAAATTCCTGGTACGGCTTCCTGTCCGGAACGGCAAGATTATGAGCGCCAAGGATTAGTTTTGTTTTCAGTAAATTCAGTAGTGGAATTTTATTGATGATGTAGCCTTTGTCATCATATTCGATATGGGTTTCTGAGTAGGAATCATTGGTGCTTGCAGTGTAATATGGAAGCAGGTTGAACACATTCAGGTAGCGGTCCTCTTTGCCGACATGTGTTTGATTTCCGTTAAAATGCTTATAGTCTATGAATGAAATATCGTCAGCATTAAAGAACTTCCCGCCTTTGATATTGAACGAAAAAGAGCCCTTATTTCCGGCGGTAAAGTCGTAATAAATCCGGCCCGAAAGCAATTGGTATTCATATTCCTTTTCGCTGGCGCCGAAGGCATTTTCGTAATTCACAAACAGCGTTGGATAATCCTGGTTGCGCAGGTTGATCTTTCCATCCGGCCTTGTGATGTATTTGTTTCCGAAGTTGATGCGTGCACCAATGGTTCCTTTTGTCAGGTGATGTGTTGCAAATGCAGGCGCATCATCAAAAGGATTGGTTGGATTGTTGGAAGTGTACAGGTCATTGTCTTTGATAACAACGTAGTCGGTATTGTTTACCAAAGGTTTACGCTGCTGGTATTCAACGCGGCCAAAAAGATTGACGCCATTAGCAACGTCGCGGCCGTAAGTAATTCCGGCGTATTCCTTGTTGTATAACTTCATGTAATTGTCCTTGAAGAACAAAGTACTGACGGAGTTGATAAGCTTCCCGATAGGGTTTTCGGGATTGAACTGGCTTACGGTACTTCCTCCGGCAACAAATACATAGGCGTAATTCTGGTTGTTGAAACGATGGTAAAAATCTCCGCTAACCCTAAGCCTGTCTTCAGCGAAACCGTAGTTGAATATGGCATTGGCATAAGTATATTTGCCTTTTTCCTCGCTGTTTTTCCAGTTTCTGTATGAAAACCCTGAGTCGAGGTTCCAACCTTGTACCGTGTTAAAGCTCAGGGAGCTCAGATTCAATAGCCCTCTGTAACTGAATGACCATTTTTCATAGGAATTGGCAAAACGATAACCGGTGATCGGACTCAGTATCCTGAACTTGTTGGTTTTCCTGTCGATTGAGTCGAGATAGGTTTTGGAATTCCGGACTTTGAATATGCTGTCCTTTTTTACGTAGTCCTTGCTTTCTTCATCGGTTAGCGGAATTTGCCGGTTTGTGTTCCAGAACGTATCATCTTTTTTATTGGAATTGTCTTCGAAACTTACGATCTCATTGGTGAAAGTCTTTTTTTCAAAGGATTGCTTAAAATCATAATTGGTATACACGTACGAAAATTTTCCGTTGAATTTAATGCCGAAGATGCCAGCGGTAAATTCAAGACTTTGTGTGTTTTTTGACCAGATTTTGTTGTTTTGGTTGTATCCGAAATTCTGTACCAATTTCATGGTATCCAGGAATTGTTGCTTAATCCGGTAACCTTTGATGTCCACATCTACAGCGTAGATCGCCCATGAGTCTTCAACAATATAGATAAAACCTTCAAAAACAGGCTCTGAATCACGACGGGGTATTATTTTTACCTTACTGATAATTTGGTTGTTCTCATCGGTAAAATTCCCTTCGAGTTTGTATTTGTAATAATTGAACGCATTGTCGGCAATCGGCGATATCATATTGATGCCGAATTTCAGGGTATTGTCATAAAAATCATAAACCGTGGCTCCGGCAGTATTGTAACTGAAACCGTTGTCATCACCGCTGATTTTTGAAGCAATGATGCGTTCCTTGAGGTTGTCGGGTTTTTCAAATGTGATCCGGGAAACGGTTTCCGAGAGATATAAGATACCGGTTCCGGTTGAATCGAGTACGCCATCCATATCACCCACTTCTTCGCCGAAAATCTTTTTAGGCATGTCTTTCAGTTTAAAAATACCACGGGAGTAGAAATCTGCAGTGTAACGTGCCGTTTTTTCAGAGTTTGTTTTTTTGGCAGCAATCGCTTTCCTGATAAGCGCGTTAGCAGGATTCTCCTTAGTATTGATTACTACTTCAGTGAGGGAGAGACTTTCTTCACTAAGCACTACGTTTTGAATAAATGGAAATTTGTCAATATTGACGGTGATTTTCTTGGTTTTATAACCTAAATATTGAAAGATAAGTGTGTATTTACCGGGTTTGTTGACGCTAAGTTCGTATTCCCCCTTTTCATTGGCTGAGGTACCGTTATAGGTGTCTTCAATAAGTACAGTCACTAACGGAAGGGTAAGGTTCTTGTCATCTGTTACCGTTCCGCGGATTTGAGCGGAAGAAGTAAACACAAAGCATAGTAAAAAGAGCGTAATTAATTGTTTCATGTTTTTTTTGGTTTTTGTTTTGTAAGGAGACGTAATAAGTAGTTAAATGGTTGTATGGAGTTTATAGAAAAGATCGAATGGCAAGTTCGTAACCCAGCAGTCCAAATCCGATGATGATACCCTTTGCATTTGGCGAAACGAAAGACTGGTGTCTGAAACTTTCGCGCGCAAAGGTATTGGAAATATGAACTTCAATTACCGGAGTGGTAATTGCTTTCACTGCATCGCCTATGCCTATAGAAGTGTGAGTATATGCCGCGGCGTTCAGGATTATGCCGTCATAGGAAAAACCAAACTCCTGTATGAAGCCTATAATTTCGCCCTCTATATTGCTTTGGTGCAGTGATAAGTCGATGTCGGGGAATTGTGTTTTCAGGTTTTCAAAATAGTCTCCGAATGTCTGACTGCCGTAAATCCCGGGTTCGCGTTTTCCCAGAAGATTCAGATTAGGACCGTTTATGATAGCAATGCGCATAAGTGTTTTTTGTAAAAATAAAAAAAGGGAAACAATTTGTTTCCCTTTTTACTAAAATCTTAGTTTCTACTAAAAGAAGCTGTCTTTGTAGCTTCCGTTCTTAGGCTCGTAGCTTCCGCTAAGGATACCGATAACATCAACCAGCGACCAGATGAACAAACCACCCAATGTGATGATGAACAGCACATTCCAGTACCAAGGGCTACCCAGATACCATCTGTGCGCGGCAAATCCTCCTAAGATCAGCCAGAAAAGGAACGCAACTCCCTGACTTTTTTCACCTGAACCAGCGGCTGGTGAAGTAAGTGCAGTTGCCTTCGCTTCTTTTTTTACAGTTGTAACTTTTTTTGCCTCAGGAGAAGCGATTGTTACATTTTCTGTAGCTACAACTTTTCTTTCCACCGGGAAAGACGCATACGA
>CALRKC020000148.1:0-6287 GCA_943367895.1 Erythrobacter sanguineus
TCCCGACAAATGATTTTGTAACTTCGATAAATGCTTCTTTTTCCAATGCTTTCAGGTGGCTGGCAAGATTACCGTCGGTGACATCGAGATATTCTTTAAGCGCATTGAAATCCACTGCATCGTTGACACAAAGTGCAGACATGATTCCCAGCCTTATCCTGCTGTCGAAAGATTTATTTAAGCCGCTGATTATTGCTTTCACTTTTCGTATCTGAGGTAAATATAAAGGCCGTAAATAATGTGCATGATTCCAAAACCTGCAGCCCAGAACAGCAATCCATAATCAATGCAATAAGCAGCCATCAGTCCGAGTATGATATTGATGATGCCAAGGTACTTAATTTCAGCATACGAATATTTTCCGGCATTGATCAGTGTCAGTCCATAAAACAACAGCATCATCGGAAGGATTAATCCCGGCAGCCCTTTCGAAATTAAGATGAGTATCAATGCACCACCGGTACAAAGTGGTATGGCCATATTGATGACAAGTCTTCGTGCTGTCGGGTTCCACAGCTGCTCATTGATTTTCCTTGATTTCTTGTATGAGAGAAACACTGCTGTCGCTATAGCGATGATAAGCAGCATAACGGCCAGCAGTATCAGGCTTGATAATCCTTCTGAGATGTGGGGATGCCCACTCATATTATACAATACAAGCTCATTCTTATCATCCATTATCATGTTAGCGAGAAAAGCACCCGCCAAAGCATAAATTCCCATAACCACACCCGACCATCCGGATAAAGACATGAATTTACTGGAACGCTCCATCATGGAACGGATCTCACTTAAGTCATTTAAGTATTCCTCTTGCTTTTTCATAAAATGTACTTTGCGATTCAAAGTTAATAGTTTTAATTTAATGTGCAAGGGAAGATGAAAAAAAGTGACCTGGTGCTTTGGATTTTTGATACGCTTTGCTTTAGATTTTTAGACACGTTTCGCTTTAGACTTCTTAGACTTTGACGATAATAGTGCCGTTGCACACAAACCGCACTATGAACGTCCAAGAAGTCTAAGAAGTCCAAGCAGTCTAAGAAGTCTAAGAAGTCCAAGAAGTCTAAGGAGTCTAAGGAGTCTAAGAAGTCTAAGAAGTCTAAGAAGTCTAAGAAGTCCAGGAAGCCTACAATCATCCTAAATATCACCGCCGGACGCGAACACAGGCATTTCGATGTAATACATTGCTTAAAAAATGTGATATGATTTTATACCTTAGCAAATAAATATAACCTTATGTACATCCCAAAGCATTACGAAAATACCGACAAAGCGGCCATTCTTGACTTCATGAACCAATACCCGTTTGCCACCATCATCACTGTAAAAGACAATTTCCAGACCGCCTCCCATTTGCCTTTTACCATTAGCGAAAGGGCAGGGGATATCATCCTCACGGCACATTTTGCGAAAGCAAACGCGCAATCGGAACAGCTTACCGGGAATGATGTCCTGGTTATTTTCTCTGAACCGCATGCCTACATTTCGCCAAAGCATTATGAAAGCGAAAAAAATGTCCCGACATGGAATTACATCGCGGTACACGCTTACGGAAAAGGGACTTTAATTAGCGATCAGCAGGCTTCATTTGAGGTACTCGGGAACATGATCAATCAGTTTGAGCCCGAATACAAACCGCAATGGGATAGGCTTCCGATGGATTATAAGGAACGGATGCTCAAAGGGATTGTGGCTTTCGAAATCACAGTTACGGATTTACAGGCAAAGCATAAGCTGAGCCAGAATAAAAAAGAAACCGAACGGCAGAATATTATTTCGGATTTTGAGAAAAGTAATAGTGGTAATGAGACTGCGATTGCAGCGTATATGAAACGGAATTAAGTCAAAATCGGAGGGTAAAGGCAAACAGAAACCCAATGATATTATAATTCTTTTCATCTTTTGATTTTTGTCATTCACCTTTTCAGTTTGAACTTAAGGCTACTAATCGTAAACCTATAATAATGCATCCAAATCCTGTAATTTTTCCTCCCGCATAAACAGGAACTTTACGTCAATAATTAAAAAAAATGCATTATGGAAAATGACAAAACTATCAGCGTATTGAACGAACTGATTGAAATCAACAACGACCGCGTAGAAGGCTACGAAACAGCAGCCAAGGAAACCAATGACACTGAACTCAAAACGCTTTTTGCGGAACTGCAGGCGACCAGTCAGTACAACCTGACGGAACTTCGTGCTGAAGTCACCCGACTTGGCGGTAAGCCCGAAGAAGGCACCCGCATCACCGGAAAGTTCTTTCGCGCCTGGATGGAGGTAAAAGCGGCACTTACGGGCAACGACCGCCAGTCTGTACTGAATTCCTGCGAATTTGGCGAAGACAAGGCACTCGAGACATACGAACATGTGCTTACGAACCATGTAGAAGACCTGTCGGTTGAACAGATTGCGATGATCCGTGATCAGCAGGGCGATTTACAGGCCGAACACGACAGGGTAAGATCTTTACGCGATGCCGCCGCATAAAGTTAAAACCTACTGAATTCAAACGCCCCCAAACAGGTCAGACACTTATTGGGGGCTTTTTTATTACATCTTTTTTGAATTGCCTAAATCACAGCGTGTCAAAAAATAAAGCATTTTGTATACCCGCTACGGAGGCGGTGTTATTAAAATAAACAAATGCTTTTCCCCAATCCTGCCGTAGCATATCGGCATGCCATTTTTCCAGCGCAGCTTCATCGTATCCCGAATAAAACAATTTTGGAACACCATGCAGCCTTACATAACCTGTAGCTGCTGTAGCAACCACTTCTTCAGGCAATGAAGGATAACTTACACTGCAGAAAACTACGCCTTTTTGCCGAAAAGCCGTATACACTTCGTCACGCCACCAACTGATATTCCTAAACTCCACCACATTGGTGAAACCATAATCCAATGCATCTAATATAAGCTGCAATTTTTCTTCGGAATAACTGAATGACGGAGGCAGCTGGAACAATATACACCCCAGTTTTTTCTTCAGGTTTTTGTGGCAAACATCGTAAAACTCCGCGATTTCACGCTCACAATCCTTAAACCTCTTATAATGTGTCACACCTTTGTACATCTTGACCGAAAACAGGAAATCTTCCGGTGCCTTGGCATGCCATGTTGCAACACTTTTATCAGTGGGGAACTTATAGAAAGTGCCGTTCATCTCATAAGTACTGAAATGGCGACAGTAAAAGGCAAACCAATCTTTCCGCGGAAGATCATCGGGATAAAATACACCTTTCCAGTAGGTTTCGTTAAATGACGAACAGCCGGTAATGATGCCTTCGTTATTCATCGTATAATTTCTGGCAATTGGGACAGAAGAAACTCCTGCGCTTTTTTGTTCCGGTATATTTCTTTACAATCGGCAGATCACAACGCTTACAGGTCTTTTTAGTATGTGCAAGCCAATGCTTCTTGAGTTCGAATTGTTTTTTCCATTCTAAAAAATCAAAACTGTATTGTTGCGCCTCTTTAATAATCTCACGTATTTTGCGATCCGGGATGCTTCCCGTCAGTGACTCCGGATGTACTTTCGCGCGGTAAAGCACTTCATTTTTGATGATATTTCCGACACCTGAAAAGATATCCTGTTCCAAAAGGGTATCACAAATCATCTTATTCGGGATTTCCTTAAGTTTCTTTTTTGCCTTACGGGCGTCCCAATGCTCACTCATAATGTCACTGCTCCAGTCGTAATGCGCATCGGCATTGCCTTCCAGCAGTTTTACCGAGCAGGTATAAAAATTGAGTTCCCCATTATCGAATGTCAAGGCAAGGCGTGGGATGCTATCTTTCCTTTCGTTAATCCTGTAGCTGCCGAACATCAGGAAATGGATTCGGACGGTGAAATTCTCAAAACAGATCAGAAAATGTTTGCCCCAGCTCTTAAATGCCAATACCTCTTGTCCCACCAGACGGTCTATGTCGATTTTGGCATTGCCTTCAGCAGCATTGATTTCCTTACCGGAAAATTGCCGGACAGACTCTTTAAGGATGACTATGGTTGGACCTTCCGGCATGGTAAATTGTTTTGAATAAAATTACGATAGGGATAGCGCGTATCATTATAGATTTTGAAATCAGTGTTGTAAGATTGAAGCGTCAATACAAATGTTATACAACAGGAATCAAAAGCTGTAAGACTATAAGCGAGTGTTAACATAACTTGCGTATAAAATAAACAAAATGAACACCTTAGACATTATCGGGATTATGGCAGCACTGCTCACCACTTTTGCCGGTCTGCCACAGGCTGTAAAAATTATCAGGAAAAAAACAAGTAAAGGGATATCCCTGGTAACCTATTTGGTTTTACTGTCGGGTACACTGTTATGGGTAGCCTACGGCATACTGAAAGCGGATTGGCCCATCATCATTTCGAATGCTGTTTCCTCATTAATCAGCACTATAATTCTGATTTTGTATATGATGCCGGACCGTAAAATCGCTAAAGTGCATGAGGCGATATTGCCGGAATCAGACAATAATGAAAAGCTGTAATAATCGGGCGTAATATTATAAACAAGGGTCAGTCGGACGGCGTAATTTTACGTTATTGATGAAGTACATAACAATACTTCTTGATAACATCACAATGAAGACTTAAGTGATAACCCTGGCACAATGCTATTTGGTTATGTAACGGGGTCAGGGCACTTTACATTTTCACTTGTTTTGGTTAGGCGGCACTTCGGTGCCGTTTTTTTTAAAATATACGCATAAATCCTGGTCGAATTTTTACCAGGCTTTACCGAAATGGAAGAATAAAGTAAATCAAACACAACAAATAATAAATAATATGAAGAAAAACAATACCCCGCCAACCGTCCACCAGGACGCTAAGCAAACCGATTTATCGGCTCATAAATCTGATCCTAACAATAAATTCCTGACCACAAATCAGGGTGTAAAGATCAATGACGACAACAATTCGCTCAAGGCAGGAGAACGCGGACCATCATTGCTTGAGGATTTTATCCTTCGTGAAAAGATCACGCATTTTGATCACGAAAGGATTCCGGAACGCATCGTGCATGCCCGTGGTTCAGGAGCGCATGGCTTTTTCGAAGTTACAAACCCGATTCCACAGTTTACAAAAGCGGGATTTTTACAGGGAGCAGGGCAGAAGACGCCCGTTTTCGCAAGATTCTCGACTGTTGCCGGATCGCGTGGTTCAACAGATCTCGCCAGGGATGTCAGGGGATTCAGTGTGAAGTTTTATACTGAAGCCGGGATTTATGATTTCGTAGGGAACAACATTCCGGTATTCTTCATTCAGGATGCCTCGAAATTCCCGGACCTGATCCATGCTGTAAAGCCGGAGCCGCATAACGAAATCCCGCAGGCTGCCTCGGCACATGATACATTCTGGGACTTTGTTTCGCTAATGCCCGAATCAATGCACATGGTAATGTGGGCCATGTCTGACCGTGCCATTCCAAGAAGTTACAGGATGATGGAAGGATTTGGAGTCCATACATTCAGGTTTATCAATGAGCAGAATGAGTCACATTTTGTTAAAATTCATTGGAAACCGAAACTCGGAACCCACGCCGTAGTCTGGGATGAAGCCCAGAAGATTTCAGGTAAGGATCCCGATTTTCACAGACGCGATTTATGGGAAGCCATCGAGATGGGCAATTTCCCGGAATGGGAGATGGGCGTACAGGTAATTCCGGAGGCGGATGAATCCAAATATGATTTCGATTTACTGGACCCGACCAAGCTGGTTCCTGAAGAACTCGTTCCGGTAACCATCATCGGAAGGATGGTACTGAACAGGAATCCGGATAATTTCTTTGCGGAAACAGAGCAGATTGCCTTTCATCCCGGACATGTGGTGCCCGGAATCGATTTCAGTAATGACCCTTTATTACAGGGGAGGCTATTTTCTTATACCGATACACAATTGTCAAGATTAGGAAGCCCTAACTTCCATGAAATCCCAATCAACCGCAGTATTTCGCCGGCACACAACAACCAGCGTGACGGTCACATGCGGCAGGAGATCAATACCGGGCGTGTAAGTTATCATCCGAATTCGCTGGGCGGCGGCTGTCCTTACCAGGCTAAGATTGCCGAAGGCGGATATACCAGCTTCAACGAAAGGATTGATGCGCATAAAATAAGACAGCGGAGTGAAAGCTTTTCTGATCATTTCAGTCAGGCGACATTATTTTTCAACAGCCAGACCGAAACAGAGCAGGGACACATTATCAAGGCATTGCGTTTCGAATTAAGTAAGGTGGAAACCACCGCCATCCGCGTCAGGATGCTTGGAT
>CALRKC020000149.1:0-6267 GCA_943367895.1 Erythrobacter sanguineus
ATGTAGCCTTTGCTTTTGAAATCGGTATTCACTCTGGAATCCAGATCAGTGTTGGTCTTGTGTTGACGCTGTTGCCGATCCTGTTCCGGAATCTCTTTCTTGTGGTTGTTGAAATCTCTTTCCATGACTTGTTGTATTTATTAAAGGTATCCAAGCAGGTAGTAAATGATAATGAAAACGATTATGGTGCCGAAGCAGCCTCCGCCCAATTTCTTAGCGCTGTACCCTGCAATTAGTGTTTTGAAAAATCCGTTCATGATATTATTGGTTTAGGTTGGTGTTTTTTATTCTTCGTGTTTATCGACATTTTCATTCTTGTCCCGAAAATCCATAGCGGCCGGATTGTCATTTTCGAAATTGGCATCATTCGTTAATTCTTCGTGATTTCGATACTCATGATCACGTGTCGCATTGCGCACATTGTCGGGGTTTCGTTGGTTGGAATGGGCATAATTTTTCTGTCCGTCATGATTGGGACGTTGATTCCCTTTCCCATTATTACTGTTGTTGTTTAAAGCTGACATAACGTTTAATTTTTTAAGTTTTAATAAAGTTACATCTCAGCTGTAAGTAATTGTTATGCAGTTTTTTATAAATGTTACAGGATTTATATCAACAAAAAAGCCTGCTCACATCATGAGCAGGCTTACCGTAGTCAGAACGTCAGGCCGGATTATCTTCCTGACAGTTCGTAATACATATCGTTGGGATCATAATCGAAATCGTAGTCTTCGATATCATCGTCATCTGAATCGATCGAATTCATCAGGATGATGTTGTTGATGTCATCATCTTCGTGATTGTCCACTGAAGTGTAAATTGTTTCCATGGTTTCAAGATTTTAGTTGGTTTATCTAAAGACAAATTTCACTAAATCGTTGTAACTAAGGTTTACACTGTTTTAAGAAAATATTATATTTAATCCACATTTAAAATATAAATTAGAAATTATGAGTTATGCAGGGCTCGTAATTCATAATTGCTAATTTGTAATTAATTTAATATTTCCCGCTCAATAACCTTCCGCCAATTGGTGATTTGGTTTCAATCCCGAGCTTTTTCATCATTTCATAAGTAGTGCATACCGCCGCCGATGTCACCGGAATGCCTGTTTCCTGCTCAATCAGGTCGATTGCCTCAAGCGATGGCATTTGTACACAGGCCGATGCGACAATAACGTCAATGCCCTCAATATTAAGCCTTTTATATATTTCCAGTAAGTTCATTGGGTCCTGTGCGGCCACTTCGAGATTGTCCGGAATTTCGAGCGCAATCGAATCGACAACCTCAAAGCCCTGATGCTCGATATAATCCACAACCATATCGGTCAATGGCCGCATATACGGTGTGATGATCGAGATTTTCTTTGCTCCTAAAGCTTTCAGTCCGTTAATCAAGGCACCGGCACTCGTGACAATTGGAGTAGGGAAGTCGTTGGCGACGGTTTCCTGGTGCAGGTTCACTTCAGAAACGCAGTGATAGCCGCGGCCCATACTCATAATCGCAACCAGACAGGCATAACCCATCACATCCACATGGGCATCCGACAATTCCTGTGCGCATTTCAGGCTCATCGCATCCATGGCTTCGAGCTCTTCCTTCGTCACTTTTTTCATTCGCATCCTGCTGGAGTGGAAGGTAAAACGCTCCGGCAATATGGTTTCCCTGGCCCTGAAAATCGCCGGGATTTCGGTTTCCATCGTCACATTTGATGACGGAACGATCTGTCCTATTCTGTATTTTTTCATTTTATATTCGATCAGGGCTCAGGGTTCAGGGTGCAGGGTTTAGGCGATTTTCATCCCTGTACCCTGAACCCTGAACCCTGTACCATTTAATTATTAATTGCTTTCACGGTATTCACGATCGTACCAATCCCTTCCACGGTCGCTTCCACAACATCACCATCCCACATCCATTCCTGTGGGCTGCGTCCTGCACCAACACCGGCAGGAGTGCCCGTAGCGATGATGTCGCCGGGCTCGAGGGTAAAAACCGTACTCAAATCGGCAATAAGGTCGTTGATATTGAAAAGCATGTATTTCGTATTCGAACTTTGTTTTTCGACTCCGTTCAGTGTCAACGAAAGGTTCAGGTTATGCGGGTCGGCAATGTCATCCTTTGTGACCAAAACCGGGCCCATTGGCGCAAAAGTATCCTGCCCTTTGGAAACGATCCATTGTCCGGCACGGCGGCAGTCGCGGGCACTGATGTCATTAATTACGGTATAGCCAAAAACATAATCCAGCGCTTCCGATTTTGGGACATATTTTCCTTTTTTTCCAATGATTACGGCCAGCTCCACTTCCCAGTCAAGTTGCTGCGTCAATTTGGTATTGTGAAGGATTTCGGTATGGGTTGCCGTTACGGATGTCGGTGGTTTTGAAAAGATAACCGGCTGCTGCGGCAATTCGTTTGAGGTGTCCAGTGTACGCGCACTTTCGGCGACATGCTCGGTATAATTGAGCCCGATGCCGATGATGTTTTTACGAGGCTTCGGGATGGGCGCCAGTAACGTCACATTGGCCATTGGCATCGAGCAGGCAGCAATGACGTTTTCATTGGCATTGTCCAGCGTGTGCTGTAATTTGGATACCATTTCGGCACCGGCATCGATTAGCTCGAGCATAGAGGCAGGGAAGGTTTCGTTCGATCTGAATCCGAGCGTTTCGACATCGACAACGGTGTCATTGATCTGGATTCCGAGTTTTTGTCTGTCTTCAGACAGGTAAGTAAGTAGTTTCATATTTTCTGAGTTGCAAAGTGGCAAAGTTTTTTAATATTAGTCGGAGCCCTGGCCCCGATGGAAGCGGCATCCTTTTTATTTTTTCTTTAAAAATAAAAAGATACAGCGGACAGCGGGAACATGCCCCTAATCCAAAATCTGATAGCCATCGTTGTCCGGATAGGCTTTTTCCTGATATAGTCCGAGTTTCTCAATGACCGGCAAATCATGGAACGAGAACAGGCAGGCATCTTCCGTTTCCGAAAGATTCACGTGTTCGTGATACACCCATGAAGGCACACAGAAAATGTCGCGCTCCTTCCAGTCATATCGTTTACCGCCGATTACAGAGTAACCTTTTCCTTTGGCGCATTGGTATACGAACGAACCGGTATGTTTGTGTGCTTTCGTATGTTCGCCTGCCCGCAGCAATTGCATTGAAGCGCCCATGGTCTGCATCACATGACCGCCCGTAAGCGGATTGGTGTAATGCATCAGGATTCCGTCAAAAGGATTACCGTCATTGACCTTTGCTGCTTCAAGCAGGGCAGGGTAGACCTGTTTCCAGGAATATTTAAACAGCGGAGAATACGGCTTGTCCCAAACCTTATCGGCGGGAATCAATCCTGAAGCACTGTAAGACAAGGGCGATTGGTTGACCGGAAAATCCAAAGGCTGTTTGCCATCAAAAACGGCATAATCATTGGCTTCGAGTGCGTTGACGAGCGGAATGTCGAGTCCGTCCTGCCAGACGCAGGTTTTGCCATCCGGGGCAACGCCGTGCTCGTGCCAGGTGGAATTGGGTGTAATCACAAAATCATTCACTTCAAAAGTAATCTTGTTACCGTCGACTACGGTATAACCGCCTTCACCCTCCATAATAAACCGCAATGCAGAAGCCTTATGGCGGTGTGCTGACGTACTTTCGCCGGGGCGTGTCACCTGAATTCCCGTATAGAGCCAGCCGACAGCAGCGGAGACATCCCTGCGTTTGTCGTTGACGAGATATACTACGCGTCGTCCGGCCTGTTCCGGCGTCACCAATTCGGAGGATTTCAGTACGAGTTCCCGTAAGTCGTCATATTTCCACAGCATCGGGATTGAAGACGGTCGTGGTTCCCACGGTTCGATATCGTTGGCAACTGTCCAAAGTGCACCGGCACCGAGGTTTTTAAGTTCTTCATAATAAGCCTCGAGCTCCGGGGTGTCTTTTACCCGGGCACGGCCTATAACGTCGTCGTTGTGTTTTGCTTCCATTAAAACAGTTTAAAGTTTAAAGTCTGAAGTTTGAAGCTTCAGACTTCCCTTTTAATATTAAAATCATCATGGTTGTCTATGAACGTAATTTTTCTCGTTGGGGCTACATTGACACGCAGATCGAAAATGTCGAAGCGGTTGTAATGCCCCAGAATGTCGTGCATCTGCTTGGGCTGAATGCACTTTGCCAAATCAATCTCAGCGTAAACGATGCCCTCATCGTCGATCAGCGGTTCGCCGATAACAGCGCCATTTGGCCCTATAAATCCTGAAAAGGCTGAGTTTTTGCGCGTCAGCAGTTCTTCGGCATTTGGCACCTCTTCTTTCATGATATCCATAATTTCCTGTGAAATCGTTGAGCAGGAAACAACCGTGAATAGTTTTCCTTCAAAGGAATGTGCCGCAGCGCGGATTTTTATCGCCTCGGCCATATTGTAATCGGGCGGGGCGACGGGAAGAGAAATGTAATTGGCAATGTGAATCAGCTCGCCCTGGGAAAGCAATGTAAAACGTGCGAGTGTATTCGTATTTTCACCACAGGCCAGTGTTCCTATGGGGCCGATTTCTGTCTTATAAACCTTTAAGGAAGAACCGTCACCGGAGGTCCAGGTCAGTTTTTCCGCCCAGGTGGGTACGAGTTTACGGTGTTTCCCAATCAGGGTTCCGTGATTGTCAATGATTAAATTGGTGTTGTATATTTCGCCATAGCTTTCGCCGCGCTCATTCATTCCGATCACGACGCTGATGTTATGGTCCTTTGCGGCTTTAAGGATCCTGCCCATTTCCGGGCCTTCCGCAGTGACTGAATTGCGATACAATTTTTCATACCATGAACTGCCCTGTACCGGCGTCATGATCCAGTTCCAATACGGATATCCTGCGACAAACACTTCAGGAAAAGCAATGAGTTTTGCACCATTTCCGGCGGCTTCCTTAATAAAAGAAATGGCCTTATCGATTGTCTTCTCTACGTTTAAGAAAACCGGCGATGTTTGTACGGCAGCCGCTTTGAACTTTGGAAAATCAGTCATATTAGCTATATTTTGTTTTTAAATATAAAATCATTATCATCATTGAAAGGCTTCCAAGCATCAGCATCAGTTTTCCATGCCTGCGGTCAGACCGCCCGTAATTATAAACCTTGGAGCCATCAGGCAGCGTTTTTTTAAGCGTGGCGAGATACCACCCAATTAACAATCCAAAAAATCCAAGGCAAATGGCAGACATATATGCAATTACAAGCCAGGCTGCCTCTATTTTTTCAGGTTTTGCTTTTTCGATTAAATCCTGTGCTCTAAAGGTATCCATTTCTTCTTCAGAAACGGTAATTCCTTTTTGTTGCAGAAGATATTTAGCCAGCTTTATATCAAGTATATGCCATTCGTCAGTACGCTTTACAACATCCTTAAGTTCCTCATCGGTGAATCCGAAGAGAAAATGTGACGGGTCAACAGTATCTATGTCAAGCGGCATTTTTTCATCCAGCAGCATTTCGGCCTGTTTAAAGTCCTGCTGACGTATCTGAATCAGGATTTCCTTTCCCATTTCACTATTGCTCATGGCCGGATCGAAATCTTTACGGGTGTCGTAAATGTTATACAGGACTTTGCCTTCCGCAAGAATACCTGCAATTTCATTTGCCATTTCCGGTTCCGTAAAGCTCATGAATGTTTTAAATTCTGCCGCCATTATGATATCTGGTATTGTAAGATGCTGTTTCTGGTCTCTTCTGAAAACGCCTCTGCCTTGATATCATTACCGTCTTTGTTTAAAGCAACATTCACTAAAGTCACTTCACCTTCAAGGCAGGTTTTTCCATTTTCATCGGTGAATTTAAAACCGCAGTTTATGGAAGCACCGCCCAGATTGATTACCCAAAGCGATTTCGTTAACACATCTCCGATGCGCGCGGCCTTTTTGAATTGTACCTTTAAATCTACGGTCGGAATGCCTTTTCCGTGTTCATGCATTGCTGAAAATGGTCGGTGCAAAGCTTCGGCAAACCAGTCTTCTACCAGATCATTGAGCATTTCGAGGAATCTTGGGTAGAAAACAATGCCAGCATAATCGACATGCTTAAAACGTATTTCTTCTTTTTTTGTAAAAACCTGTGCCATTATTGCTTGAGTTTGAATCGTTGTATTTTTCCTGTTTCTGTCTTTGGCAAAGCGTCGACAAAATGAATCTCCCTCGGATATTTATAAGGTGCTGCCGTTTTTTTAAACCAGTCCTGTATGGATTTTGCCATATCATCACTGGCTTTGGCTTTATCTTTCAGAACGATA
>CALRKC020000150.1:0-6259 GCA_943367895.1 Erythrobacter sanguineus
TCCGTAGACTTTATCGACAGTATAATCGGTCAGGCCTGTTTTGGCATAATCCAGTGGGCTGTAGATCTGCAATTCCCCGGACTCATATAATTGCGAAATTTCGCCTTTTGTCCATATATATACTTTACCGGAGAGTGTCGAGGCCAGTATGTTTTTACCATCGGCGGAAAATACGGCATTGGCAATACGGCTTTCCGCAGCGATCAGGGTGCGCTGCTCCTGACCACGGCTGCCCGACAACGTCAGCTCATTATTGTGTGCCACCACGACATGCCTGCCATCGGGAGACATGGCGATCCGCTCACCAACGTTACCGTATTCATCTGCATCGTAATAGGCCTGATAATAGCCTTCTTTTGCCGTTTTTGGCACCTCGCGGCTAAGTGTTTTCGGGATGGCAATGACATCCGGTTTGTTGTCTTTACCGATGATGAATATCTTCTTCCCGTCGGGTGACAGGCAAAAATCGGTGAAACCGTTGCCTGTATTTGCAATAAATCCTTCTAAATTACCGTCGTTGCTGAACCTGTAAAGATCACCATTTTCTGTTTGGCCGATAATAAACCGGCTGTCCCGCGAAAAAACAATCTTATGCAGTATCTCGCCGTTGGCTGTCAAACCCTTTACAGCATCTTCCTTCCCAAAGTAATACAGATTGCCTGCCAGCACAAAGGCTTTCCCATCCGGAGCCATTCCGTTCGCGAGGCCATTGTCTTTTATTTCTTTGTATCGCGTGGCAGGACCGCCATTCAGGTCAACAAGAAGAAACCCTAACTTATCGACAGGCCTGCCGATCAAAAATCCATTTTCGGGAAAGGCGAAGTACACATAATTAATCTCTTTAAAACGCCGCTTATCCAGGATAAGCCCTTTCGGTCCATAATACAGCACGGCATCTCTTTGCACAACCGTAATACGTCCTTTGTCATCATACCCGACTTTCCCGTATCCGTCTGCCAGCATGCCTGTGAGATAAAAATCCGGCTTTTTACTTTCGAAACCATCCAGATAATTCTGAAGGATCTCCGGCGGATGTTTAAAAGCATCCTTGGCAATCAGGTAAGCCAGGGTCGGGTTGGATGCGTTTTTTGCCGCCACCATGTACAACTGCGCCCTGTTGTCATTGGATTGCTGGTGTTGGTACCAAAAACCAAATGACGTAAAAAGCAACACTATGAGCAACACCAATAAAGAAGTGCGCCGCCTGTTTTTCAGCGATATGTCTTTTTCCAAAAGGGATTGCTCCCTGATGATTTTCATTTTGTTAAGGGTCGGGATAATCGATTCGCTATTGATTTCATAATAAACTCCGCCCGATCGTCTTTCGCTACGGACCAGCCTGGTCTCATGTTCCAGCCTGTCCAGTATGCCGGTGAGCCCGGTTACGGGATATCCCTTTTCTGTCAACACTTCCTCAATGGCATGTTTGTGGAAGATGTTGCGGGTATTTTCATTCAGTACCAGAATCTGCAGGATCTCCGTCGCGATGGTCTGCTCTGACGCCGGTAACCGGGACAGTGCGTTCTCATAAGACTGCCGGATAATGTCCTTGATGGAAGTCTGCGTCAGGAAGGGCATCCTTTCGTTTGGCGGCAATTCATAAAGGAATTCGCAAACAATCTGAACATCGGTCAGCACGGCATAATCATCGTCGAAATGCTCCTTTAGTTTTGTTTCGAGCACCTCCATAAAATTATCGGAAAATGGATGCTCGTACTTCCCTTCATTCTCACCGGTAAACGGGCACGAGATAATCTGGTGGATGTCCTGACAAGGTATCGACTTGATTCGCAGGGTATGGTCTTTCAGATCCGGAATCGCCATAAAAAGACGGGAGAATTTCGCGAGATAATCTTCCCTGAATACAAAGATAAATTTCATGCGCAGGGAGCGGTTGTAATATACTTCGCGGAACAGCTCAATGATCTCTTTTTGAAATTTCCTCCGGTCGGCCGGGGTGAGATCACCGTCGGTAGTCGTGCCGCCCATCTCCTCAAACAGCGTTATAAGCTCTTCGAACTGGTCAAAGATGAAGACAGGGATTGGCGACTCCGCATTAATGATGGACTCTCCATACGCAATTTCGTCAGCCAGCGTCAACCTGGGCGAAGTCTTCTCATCCGAATCATGATCCTCTTTTTTCAGTTTGGGCTTAAGTTGCAGTATCCTTTCCCTGAACTCGGTAAATGACACGCTGATTTGCGGTTTGTTTTCGGTATTCAGGTCATCGAAAAGCGATGGGAGATAGCCATCATTGTCTTCATCTTCCTTAATCCTGTAGATGATAAAGGTGCCGTCGTAAGAGGGAGAAACCCGCATTACTTCGGGGAGGAAGTCATACTCCAGCAGCTTAGGGGCGAGGGCTGCATTGATCAGTGATGATTTTCCGAAGCCGCTCTGACCGAAAAGCAGCACGCCGCGGTACAACGAAATCAGGTTCAGGAGCTGCTCTTTTTCCCAGTTCCGGCCTGCAAAAATATTCCTGTCGGCATAGCGGAACGGCTTTATCCCACGGTATGGAAACTGGTGTTCGGAATTGTCGGTTGTGTTGATTTTAGTTGTTGCATCCATATTACAGCGGCATTTCTTTACCGAACATTTCCTTGTACAAATAGGGGATTGTGCTCCAGATATCATCTTCAATGAAACTGAACTTATAATCCCGGATGTAAATATTCTTGATGACTTCGTCCGGCTTCATGTCGATCGACCATTTCTGCAATGCCCTGAAAATATCGACATTCTTCTTCCATAGTGCCGTCTTGAAAATCAACCTGAGGTTGTAATCCCTGAGGCTGTATCCTACAAAAAGAAAGGTATTCCGGTTCAGGCCACTGAATGCGTTGTTAATTGATTGCGGTATGGGATATAAATCCAATCGCTGGTCGGTAAGGCCGCGCTCCATGTTCGAGCTCACCTGGCTCATCCGGAGGATAAAGTGAAGGTAATCTTCATCCGTTAAAACGATGGCATCCTTTTCGGGAAGGTAATCACCATCTTCGTTAAACGGGTCGCGGATGTCACCGTGCAATTTGTAAAGGAAGGGCATCTCAACGGAAATATCCGACCCAAAGTCCTCCGTATATTCTGAAGTATCCCCGCGATTGGGTTTGTAGACGCTTTTTTTGTAACCTTTTTTATACCCGTTTTTAATTGCATTTTCGAGGGCCGATTCAAAAAGATAATCGTAGTTGGTGGAAACGATGTACTTAAAAGGCATCTCTGCCAAAGCATTCAATATGGGCGATACCTTCTTGTTGTCGATAGCGTTCGCAAGCTTATCGACCATGGCTTCGCGACTGAAAGTTTCCTGATAGTACTGGCTGACCCAGCTTAACGGAAGCCTCTCTTCTTTCATATAATCACTTCTTTCGGAATTGTTGTCGGCGGCAAAAAGGGCATCAATAAAATAGTTATTAAGCTCATTACCAAGCGGCGGGCGGTCTTCCCTGCCATACACACCTTCAAAACCGGGACGTGACAAATGGTAATTTACCGCCGCCCCGAGGAAAAGCACTACCCTGCCCTTGTATTGTCCGGCTTTGTCTCCCCTGTCATATTTTTCACAGATTTCCGCCGCCAGCTGCTGCAGCTGCCTTTTATTATCCGCACTAAGCGACTGGTATAAATCTTTAGCGTCCATTTACTACACTATTTCGTTTCCGGGCAGTGTGTCGTCAAATTTGGCCTGAGGCCCTGCAGGCATCTTGCTTCCTAATTTATCCAGCGTAAACACTTCTGTACTGACCATCCGCTGTAGTCGAATGTCTATCAGTGTCGAGCTGTTTGGGTGTAATATTTTTTTCAATAAATCTTCATTTGCCTCGATATGGCAATCGGTATAGCGCACAAAACCGCTGACAGGCCTTGGGCGTATGATAAGACCCAGCTTGGAAATCGGGGTACATTTGTTCCGTATGGCTTTTTTCCTGTACAGTACCGGTTCGCAGCCGGTCATGATATCATAATTCAGGTAGTAGGTAACTGTATTGGGGTTAATCCTGTTTTGCTGCCTGTCCTGTGAAAATCCTTCAGGCAGCAGGTTAGCATCGCTGTTATCGCCCGCAGTCATTAGCAGGTCAAAGTCGGAAACAGGAAAACCTTCGGTGTCTGTAACCCTGAAGATGACCTGTGAAAAACGGTCATGAATAAAATACCGCTTCATGATAAAAATCGAATCATCTACTTCCACCTTTTCTTTTTCCTGTACGGCGACTGTTTCTTTTTCAAATTTCAGGCGGATGTTCTCATAAGAAGTGACACTGTCAACACCCATGCAGTCAAAAATCGCATTGAGTAATTCTGCGTTGCCGTCATCACCATCGTGGACGCTGGCCATGATGCCGCGCTTTGTACCGGAATGGGACTTGCCCGAAATAATGCGAAGCGGAATCGGATGTGATTCTATAAACTCGCCCTCGACAACCTCCAGTTTATTGGTAACTTTTACTTTACCGGCTTCGTCGATGCGTTGCTGCTGCAGTTTTACATACCTTGAATTCAGGTTTGCCGCTGCGACGCGTACCACGCCATCACTGCCCATCTCGCCGGTATAGGTATTGAGGTTATCATATAACGCTCGGTCGATACTTTGTCCCGTAAGCACAAAATGATAGTGCTGGTTGCTGATTTTGGAATAGCCCTCCCTGATCCATTTTTCATTCAGTTTCCAGGCCTGTGCACTTCCGAGTTCAAGCCAATCGAGTATCTTCTGTCCCGGCTCTACATCATCAAACCACGCCTTAAGCCTCCCCACGCGGCTCTTCCCGAGTTGTGCCAGCGCGGAACCGAAATTTGCCGGCGCGAGCATAATCAGGTGGCTCAATTGGGCTTTTTGGGCAGCACCATATCGCTCGAGCCAATCCCTCACAACCGGCCCTCCGGTGGAATGGGTGATGCATACAAATGATTTTATCTCAGGCAACTGCTCCCGAAGCGCATTATCAAAAGCCCTTGACACGTCCTGCAACGTCACGCTGTCGGAAAAGCTGATGTACTTTCCCAGGAAAATTTCTTTTACATTAAGTTGGTCTCCCCTTTTGGCCGCTTCCTTTGCGAGCCTTACCGGTAAATCACCATAGGTTGAGACGCTGACGACGCTCCAACCATGTACAAATACAACTGTTTTTGGCATTTTTATTGGTTTTGGTTTGGTTTAATGGTATCGATAACCCTTTAATAATCAGTATTTTTCAAATATAGGGAATTAACGTGCTTTTAAATAGCGTATTTTTACGTGAAAATATTTCGTTGGGTAACTTTATACAAAATACCTTTGATTTTCTTTGTCTTGTAACAAATTTTCAAATCGTTAAAAATAATTATACCCCGCCGCGGGATTTATTTCTATTAGTCGTCTTATACCTCAAAGCATTGTTTTTTTACAACCAAAACCAATACCATGAGGAAAATTATCTTAGGGCTTTTTTGTTTTCTTTCCCTGGAGCAATACGCACAGACCAATCCTGCCATTCTTTCCTGGCTACAGAACAATACCGGAATCACGGGCAGGCACTATGTCAGTGGTAATTCAACACCTGTTAATGATGCGGTACAGGCGAATGTGCAGTCCGTAAAATATTCCGCCAACTGGGTGTATGTAACCTCCAATGGTATTCCGGCTTATGTAACGGGCCCTTTCCTGGACGGAAACCCTTCATTAGCCACTTCCCAGAATGCTATTTTCAAATTTCCGCTGAACCCGACACAAAATACCGGCACGCCTACCAATACTACAGGTGGGAACATCGGTGTGTTTAAGAACGGCGTTGCCTTGTTCGATTACCGCGATGGTGTTTCGTATAAATTATCAACCGGGGTCAATGCAGGAGGCCCTGCCGGTGGGGGAATGGGTGATGGCGTATGGAACCGCGATGCTGTAGTTGCCGAAAAATCAGGTTTTGATTGTTCGAAAGGACATCCTGCTATGGGCAATTACCACCATCACCAGAATCCAAGTGCGTTTAACCTTGACCTTGTTGTCATTTCAAATGTATGCAACCTGTATACTTCCGATGGTTTGTATGTGATCAATACCAATGAGCATTCCCCGCTTTTGGGATTTGCTTATGATGGTTTCCCGATTTATGGTGCCTATGGTTACATGAATGCTGATGGCACTGGGGGTATTACACGTATGAAGTCGAGTTACAGCCTTCGCAACATCACGGTCAGGACACATTATGCAGATGGCAGTAATGTTACTGATGGTCCCGCAGTTTCTGCAACATTCCCACTTGGAATGTATCGTGAGGATTAC
>CALRKC020000151.1:0-6259 GCA_943367895.1 Erythrobacter sanguineus
AATCAATACATTTGAGCAACCTAAAATTCGCTTACATTTGTAAAGAATGTGAAAAATAATTTTATTTTAAGAGATTTACCACACCGCTGTTAAGAAACTCCTGGTTTTCTTTGCTTCGCTCCTGATCATCGCGATTTATTTACTGGTCAATACTGCTGTCAGCCTGAAATATGAAACAGACGCCGGAGATTGCATTTCAAAAATCAGTGGTTCGGATCTTTGCTTTCAAATCGGGTTATTTAAATTTATTGCCATTGCATCCGGTATTGCCTTTGTTGTCTTGATCTGGTCAGGGAAGCCGATTGTCAGCAAAAATTAAACCATCGGACGGCAGGGGCTTGCAGGCCGATCGTCATTCTCTTTGCGGTGGTTTCTTTGTAAAATATAACCTTTTTTTGCATAATTTCGTTTTGGCGGCGCTTCCGTTTGGCTGTTGGCATCAGGAGCAGCGGAAGCGGACGCAGGCAATAGACGGACCAAACGCAGGGCTTAAAAAATCCTGCCAAACCCAATAACAATGATTTCAGTAAGGCCCGCATATCCTAAACATGTCCTGTCGGGAGTCTGCCTCACTGCCGCTGTGATCGCTGTAGCCCTGATTACCTCAAACTTTCAGGAGAGAAAATACAGCGCTGCCGATAGCCAAATCACAATTGGAAATGACATCAGGAACCAGTACCTGGATATCATGATCATTGGGAGCGATTCGGTTTCAAGATTTAAATCACCGGGAAAAAATGAACGAATTACCTTCAAATCAATTAATGGCGCGTATACCCTGAAACTACTGATAAAAGGCGAGGAAGTTATTTCCGCGAACTTTCAAATCTCAGAAAACAAGCCTAAATATATTTATGCCTTTTTCGAAAGTGCCAACGCCAATTATTACGGTTATTGCGACAGTATCGTTTCGAGGGAAATTCCAAAACGGACTGGAAGCAAGGCTTTAAACCGAAATGAACTGAGAGACACCATTGCAGCCATAAAACAGGGAATTACCATCGCTGATCTGGAAAAAGCAGGGTATGACATAACAAAAGAGAAAATCAAACTTTACATACAGGACAGTCCCTTTATGATTGATTAGGCCTGAAGCTTGCGGAAAATTAACCCAGGTTTTCCATTGGAGTCGTAAAAAAAGTAATGTGAAAAATGAAAAAATTAAACCTTTTTTTTAGTTTGAAATGGCAAATCCTGTTGTTTGCTTTTTCAATTGGATTGTTCTTACTCAGCCTGTTTCATCTTCCGGATTTATGGCTGACCATTTCATCTTTCATACTGCTTACTGCGTCTGCCAGTATTTTTTGTGCCGTAGTTTTTCATCTCATAAACAAAAACTGGACCACTGCAACAGTGCTAATTTTACCCCCTGCAATATGCGCTGCAGTAGTGTATCAATTTGGATTTTTGTTATTCCTGATCATCGACGGCCGTCACGACGAATTTACCGACGGCCTTGTCATACCGCAAAATATTACCATTTCACACCCTTTGGAAGAGATGGATTCTACTAAAATCTGCATGGGTCTGCAGTTGTATCGGTCAATTCAGCCGGGTATGTATCACTATGTTTACACCAATAAGAATCTGCGTGGCGGAAAGCTATTTTTAAAAGCTTTTGAAATCACGAAAAATCATCCATTATCATCCGGACGTTTAAAAACTGCGAGTATGATTGAAATCAAGCCGGCTGATTCCCTTTTTCAGTTTGAAAATGATTTTACCATTTATGAAGGCGACTGGGGATATCCCTACGCAGCCCGATTTGAGGTGTGGTATCAAGCGACAGGCAAAAATGCACAGAAGATATCCGAAAGAAATTTTATAATTGAAGGCTGGCAACGGTAATTGCGGCTGCCTTTAACACAGTTGTTGCGGCGTTCCAAGTTAGGCTTGATTTATTTTATTCCGTACACTACAATGATTTTTGTCTGATTACGCTAAAAATGTGTTGGCTGTACAATATAACCGCTTTTTGCATAAATTCGTCTTAAGCAAAGTTGCAGGTACGGATTGACAATCCCTCTATCCTCAGACAGCACCAACAAACCAACAACCAGTATGTTTAAAGAATTCAAGAAAAAACTGATTGCCGACAGCAGATTCACAAGATACCTCACCTATGCTTTCGGAGAAGTGATCCTTATTGTGATTGGTATCCTGGTGGCGATGTATCTCGCGGACTGGAATGACAACCAAAAAGATATTGCGCGCACCGAAGCCTTTATAAAGGAAATTCATTTTGACGTGAAAAGGGATACGACAATCTTTCGTGAGGAACTCCGAAAGATCGACCTCCTCATCCGGTATAAAAGCATGCTGCTGCAAAAGGACAGCCTCAATATGATTGAGACCGATATGATCATCGGAATCCTGACAGCCGGATACCACAACCTCAGGATCAATGAGGGCAGTTATGTTAAAATGAAGGAATCGGGGATTGCCACGCCGGCCGTGTATGATAAGCTGCTCAAGCGAATCAACAACTATTATGTTTTCAATAAAGATTACCTCGAAAACCGGAACGACTGGGAGGTGGGGCTTTATGAAAGGGACCTGGATCACTGGCTTTTTCAGGATAAGGTTGAAATCAAACTTGGTACTGCACTGACCGACCTGCAGGATCCCGTTGACAAACGAAAAAAACTGATGGAGATGCTGGCCTCACCCCAAGGCAGGAATGTATTGAAAATGAGTTTGTTTCGCGAAACGCAAATGATGGAAACCTACGGAATAATAAGGAAGTCAGCCGATCGGTTGCTGAAGCACATTGATTCGCTTGCGATACAATAAATGGCCAAGATGAATGGAAGGTTTGCTTTTACGGGAAGCAAAAAAATCCCATCGAAATGGGATTTTTACAAACAAAACAAACAAAAAAATTACAGGGTTTCTAAAACCTGTACCTGGCCAATATTGGCCTCCCTTACATTCAGTACTTTATTGGAACTGGCATCGAGCAGGAACGCCACAATTTTTGCATTGGCGGTGTTCGCAATATTTGATGGCAGGCCTATCGTATAGTTCTTCGCAACCTGATTTCCGGTTACCGTAATTGCTTCTCCTGAGTTTGGTGTAACTACCGCCCTTAGCACACCGTCATATTCGAAATTCGGAATCGAACTCAGACCGTTGTATAAGTTAGACGAGTAATTGGCCTGTGTATGAAACAAATTGTCCTCCACGAGATACACTACCAACTTGGTCTGTACCGCGGTATCGGTATAGCCTAAGAGCAAATTAATGTTCACATTCCCCGACGACAGGGTGGCATTTATGGCCAGTCCCACCGGTGACGATGGCTTGATTTCATTGAGAACCTGACCCACGTTTTGGTATTGGGGCCCCGACCAGTTTATCGTCCTGTTTATTCTTCCTGTTGGAACATTGCTTACATTCTGTGCCGTTGCCAGCGCATTGCCCTGGGCTGTGATGAACGGGTCATTGTTGAACAGGTGGATCTGAACGGAGACTTCCTTGTCGGTTTGCTGCTTCAGCAGTTCGGTCCCGTAAAGTATTCTCGGGCAATTGCCACACCAGGTTCCTGAATATTCCTCGACCAAAACGCGACTTACAAATTCAGTTGCAATTACCGCCTCATCCTGAACGGTAACCTGGATGATGTTGGTCGTGAGACTTTGATATACCGCTTTTACGCTATACGTCCCGGCGATGGGAAAAGTATAACTGTTCCCGGCAATTTCAACATCATTGACAAAAAAAACGGATGCTGACGTCAGGTTTGTCCCCAAATCGGACAGCACCGTAAATGTCGCATTGCCGCCGGTCTGCAGATTCGACTGGCTTGTGGCTATTGTCACCGACGTAACCGCTGGCGTTTCGTCAAACTCGCTTTCAGTCTGGGTACATCCTGCAATAAAAACCAAAAGCAGTAACGACAATAAGGCTGGTCTTAATTTAATATTCTTTTTCATAGCATTTTTTTTTAGAGTTTACTTTGTAGCATGGTGTAAAAGTAGCCGGCATATTTTAAACGAAAAGTCGGCTGGCTGACATTGGCAGCGAAAAATTGGAAATAGTTTTGTCTGAAGAAAAAAAATCGAATTATGAAAAACACACTCCTGATTTTAGTCCTGCTGCTCTGCGCCAAAACACACGCCCAGGAAATACCAATAGCACAACTTGAAACTATCGATGGCGATATCGTCTCGACGCAAATCCTTGCTGAACAAAGCAGCAAACCGACGGTAATTGCTTTCTGGGCGACCTGGTGCGTCCCCTGCCTGACGGAACTTTCAGCGGTAAACGAGCGTATGGAAAGCTGGAAAGCGCAATATCAATTTGAATTTTATGCCGTAGCTGTGGACGACGACCGAACCGCTAAAAAAGTCGCCTCGCTTCAAGCCGGAAAAGGATGGGATTTTAATATCCTTCTGGACACCAATCAGGATTTTAAACGGAAATTGAATATCAATTCCATCCCCTACCTCATTGTCGTGAAAAACGGGAAGATCATCTTTAGCAAGAGCGGCTTTGTAAAGGGTGATGAGGCTAAAATCGAGACCGTAATTGCAGAAAATCAATAGCAAGATGAAAAAAGCCTGGCCGTTATTGTTCCTTTTTTTGCTTTTCATGATACGAACGCACAACTCTCGGGCAGCTTCGAATCCTATGGCTCATGGTATATCGATGACAGTAAAATCAAGCTTGAGCCTACAGAAGCCGATGATCGTTTACGTGCCAACAGTTATCTGAAATTAGATTACCGTTACCACCGTTTTACGGCCGGCGTGCAGGTAGAAAGTTACGAGACGAAAGCATTGTTGAATTACTATCCCAAGTTCGTCGGCACCAAACCGGGCACGTTTTACCTGAATTATTCCGATGTAAAAAATACCCTCGACATAACCGTGGGACATTTCTATGAAAAGTTTGGAAGCGGCCTGGTGTTCAGGGCGTGGGAAGACAAGCCACTCGGCATCGCCAACTCGTTATTGGGAGGGAAAATAAAATACCGACCATGGAAAAGCCTTGAACTGACGAGCTTTTACGGCAAGCAACGCAATGGCTTTGCCACCGATTTGTCTGAAAGTACCTTATTTGGCGCAAATGCCGATTTCAGGCTGTCCAGTGTCTTAAAAAGTCAAAGCGCGAATTATGGGGTTGGTTTCAGCTATGTAAACAAACATGAACCGGGTCCGGATGTTCCCTCAGATGTTTACCTGATTTCGAGCCGCGGCTTTTTTAAACGGAAGGGATTTTCGTTTGATATCGAATACGTCTTTAAATCCAGGGATGCCCTGGTTGAATTTGAAACCGTAAAACCGGACTATCTTTTTGACGGTGATGCACTCCTGGCAAACCTCGGCTATGCCAAAAAAGGATTTGGGGTAAATGTCAATTTAAGAAGAACCGAGAATTTCGGGTTGTATGCCGAGCGCAAACTGACGCGCAACAGTTTTAACCAGGGATTGCTGAACTATATCCCGTCCATCACCAAACAGTTTGACTACAGCCTGACCAACATCTATGTATACCAGTCGCAACCCAATATCCGGTTTGAACCGGACGGCAATAAGGCCGGGGAAATTGGCGGGCAGGCAGACGTATTTTACAATTTTAAGAAAGGAAGTGTACTGGGTGGCAAAAACGGGCTGAACGTCGCATTCAACTCGTCTTTGTGGCATGGACTAAAAGGGAGATATGATGCCGCCGAACGAAAATACCAGGCTGATTTCCTGGGACTCGGGCAAAAATTCTACCATGATTACAGCCTCGAACTCCGGAAAAATGTCACTAAAAAATGGACCGCTATTGTTACCTACCTGCAGCAATACTATAACGCAAAATATGTCGAGGAAAGCGTCGGTGAGGTGAACAGCAATACGATTGTCTGGGACAATTTGTATAATTTTTCGGGCAGTAAAACACTGAAACTGGAACTGCAGCACCAATGGGCCGATGGCGGTTTTGGAAATTGGGCGGCGGGGCTGGCTGAATACAACTTTAATTCGAACTGGTCTGTTTTTAGTAACAATCTCTACAACTATGGCAACACCGACAGCAGTGAAAAGATCAATTATTACACGCTGGGCACGACCTATGCCAAAAATGCCACACGAATCCAGCTGAGTTATGGCAGGCAGCGCGGCGGACTGGTATGTATTGGCGGTGTCTGCCGCTTTGTTCCTGAAAGTTCGGGATTGAATGTAAACATTAACTATGCTTTTTAGGCGCCAAAAACTGATGCCGCTGAACGTTCACGCAAATAATTGGCAGTTAATCACAATCTTAACCC
>CALRKC020000152.1:0-6250 GCA_943367895.1 Erythrobacter sanguineus
CTTAACCTATAACCGCCAGGACTTTTGGGTCACGACGAGCAACAAGCAATTGAACTTTGTACAGCACATCCGTACGATGCTCAAGACGACGGGACAGGCGGCAGTGGTATTGCCTGACAATGTATTGTTTGAAGGTGGCGTGGGGGAGACGGTGCGGAAGAAATTATTGGAAACCACGGACCTGCATACGATACTGCGCCTGCCTACCGGTATATTCTATGCCAATGGTGTCAAAGCCAATGTATTGTTTTTCGACGGCAAGCCTTCGAGTAAAGAACCGTGGACGAAGGAAGTCTGGGTATACGATTACCGGACTAACGTACACCACACGTTGAAGAAAAATCCGTTAAAACTTAGTGACCTGCGGGATTTTATTGAATTATACCAGCCTGAAAACAGGCATAAGCGCACAGCAACCTATCATGCAGAAAGCAATCCTGAAGGCCGCTGGCGAAAGTTTTCCTATGATGAGATTATTGCTAGGGATAAGACCAGTCTTGATATTACCTGGCTAAAGGATAAGTCACTGGCGGATCTGGACAATTTGCCTGACCCTGATGTGCTGGCCTTGGAGATCGTGGAGAACATTGAGGCTGGGTTGGAAAGTTTCAGAAGGGTGTTGGATTCATTGAATAAATAAAAACTAAAAAAACATGTCAGAACCCACCCAAAAAGCAGAAGCAGAACTAAACGCAACACCCACCACAGCGCAGTTTGAGGCATTGCAAAAGAACATCGCTTCCATGATAGCGAACTGTGTTGATAAGAGAAAACGGAACAAGCGCCTCTGTATTACTGCGCAGTCCGCGATTATCCTGTTTTCGTTCGGGACGACCGTACTCATAGGATGGAAAACGGATGCGGTTACGAAGGTTGACCTCACTAACGTGGCCCTTTTACTCAGTACTATGGCGACCGGCCTGGCTGCTTTCGAGAAGTTTTTTGATTACAAACAGGTGTGGGTGATCAACAACATGACCATTGCGGCCCTGCGACTGCTGGAGGCAAAGCTTAAGACCCTGCAGGCAGAACAACCCGAATACCTGACCATCAGGAAATTCGACAAGCTGTTCGAAGAGTTTGTGTGGATATGCCAAAACCATAACAACAGCTACAGCGCAATCCGAAACGGGGCAGATTAACACAATGAAAGTTGTTGGCCGTTACGGAGACGTATGGTTCCGGATGTTGATGCACCACAAGACAATCCCATCCGGTAAACCCTTGTTGCATTCGGGAATGTTCCCGGCTTACCGGGCGCGGGCGTTGCGATCTTGTTTATGATTCACTTTTTCAGCGGTTAGCGTCATACCAATTCCGGATAGCGGTGTGCTTTTACGGCCTCGCCGGTGTCATTTGCAGTTCATGAAAAGTGCTGTTTCCTTATATGAAATCCTGAAACATTTCCGGATTTATTGATAAACGGTGCCGAAGTGCCTTATTGTAATTTTACGGTATTGAATTTAACACCAGGGACATGGATATTTTTTACATTGACAGCGAAAGCGACGAGACTACATTGGTACAGGGTTCGACGAACAATTGGGAATTTTATCCTGACGCTTCCTTTTAAGCTGAAACGGCGGCGTCGAATGGCGGTGGTGCATTGAACCTACCGGCAACTACAGGGGCGTTATTCCATGGGCCTGTCGCTGACGACAAGTTGCGCTCATCGGTGGATTACAGGTTTTACGCAAGCTATAAGGGAAAAAGCGCTAATTTTGTGCTGAACATTGAATACAGCACACTGCCCATGCACAAACTCTCCATCAAGAATATGGTTTGCCCGAGATGTATCTCGGTGGTCAGCGCTATTTTCGAACAGGCTGACGCAACTCCTGTAAGCGTGGGGCTTGGGGAGGTCGTGCTGCAGGAGCCGCTTTCAGCAAAAAAGCTGGATGCCATCACCGCAGCGCTGCAGCTGTCCGGTTTTGAGATTATTGCGACGCGCCTCAACAAGCTGGTCGAAGACATCCGGCAGTTGGTGGCCTCTTACCTTGAAGCGGTACAGTCGGGGCTGAAGATGAACCTGTCCGCTTATATCTCACAGGCCTTGCCGTATGATTACAGCTACCTGAGCGACCAGTTCTCGTCGGTAGAGGGGAAGTCGATTGAGCAGTTCTTTATATTGCTGCGGATTGAGAAAGTCAAGGAACTGCTTGTTTATGACCAGTTGTCGCTGACGGAGATCGCGTACCGTACGGGCTTCAGCAGTGTACACCACCTGTCGGCCCAGTTTAAGAAAGTGACGGGTTTGACGGCTTCGCATTTTAAGTCGGTAGGGGCGGCGAGAAGGCAGTCTTTGGATGGGTTGTGAAAGGGGAATTTTAAAATTCAAAATTCAAATTCCAAATTCCAAAATCCAAAAATCAAATTCCAAATTCCAAAGGGGAAATTCCAAATTCCAAAGGGAAATTCCAAATTCCAAAAATCAAATTCCAAACTCCAATAGGCATGCCTTATCGTGTGCCCTGAACCCTGAACCCCGAACCCTGAACCCTGTGCCCTGAACCCTGCACCCTGCACCCTGCACCCTGCGCCCCAACCCCACACCCAAAAATTATATACATCTTTCCCTTTTTTGCATACCATGGCACCGCTACGGCGCACCTATCTTTGTAGTATTAAAAATCATTCATTAAATCATTTATTATGGAACCATCAAATAATGCCTGCGGGAACCCGAACTGTACTTGTGTAAATTGTCAGTGTGGGGAGCAGTGCAACTGTAAGAGTTGCTGATCAGGAGGGGAGCGAGGGCTTCCCTTTTTTGTTTTAGGGGTACCCATCACGTCGGGTGCCTGCCGTTCCCGATACTGATAAAGAAAAGCTGTTCGCATTGCTTTGTCAACCCGAACTGACGGGCTTATACCCCCCTCAATCTCTCCGCAGCGGCCACCAGCACCTCATCCGTCTTCGCAAAACAAAAGCGGATCAGTTTGTCGTCTTTGCCATCGCTGTACAGCCTTGACACAGGAATCGCTGCTACGCCGTGCTCCTTAATCAGGCGTTCGCAGAAGCTGAAATCGTCTTCGGCGGATATACCCGAATAATCAAACAGTTGGAAATAAGAGCCTTTGCAGGGCAGGGGTTTGAACCCTGACCCGGAACAGGAGCTTAAGAACAGGTCCCTTTTCTTCTGGTAGAAATCCGGAAGGTTCAGGTAATCGGTCGAGGCCTGCATGTACAGCGCGAGGGCTTTCTGCAGCGGATGCGACACACTGAAAACGGCGTTCTGGTGTACTTTCCTGATTTCAACAGTAAGTGCCTTTGGGGCGATGCAATAGCCGACGCGCCAGCCCGTGATGTGAAAGGTTTTGCCAAAGGAAAAAACGGCTACGGTACGCTCGCGCAGTTCAGGGTATTGCAGCGGACTTTGATGCACTGCGCCATCGAAAACCATGTGTTCATACACCTCATCGCTCATGATGATGATGTCGGTATGCCGCACCAGCGCGGCCAGCTGCTCCATATCGTCCTGTTCCATTATGGATCCCGTAGGGTTGTTCGGGCTGCTGATGCAGATCATGCGGGTCTTCGCAGTGATCAGCTCGGCCACTGCCTTCCAGTCTACTTTAAAATCAGGTCCTTCCATCGTATAAATGACCGCCCTTCCGCCCACAGTATCGACCGCCGGCCGGTAACAGTCGTAACAGGGCTCAATCAGGATTACCTCATCGCCGGGCCAGACGAACGCTGCCATGGTATCAAAAATAGCTTCGGTAGCGCCGACTGTAATGGTGATTTCTGATTCTGGGTCAATAGACACACCCATTATCTTTTTTATTTTCGAGGCGATGGCTTCCCGCAATACCGGCAGACCGGGCATAGGGGCATATTGGTTGATCAACGGCAGGGATTTGTCGTTCAGGCATTGGGTCACCAATTCCCCCAGCAGCGGATCGGGCTCGAAATTGGGAAAACCCTGCGACAGGTTGATGGCATTGTACTGTGCCGACAATTGGGACATATAAGAGAATATGTGCGACGTAATGTAGGGGAGCTTTGATTTGATGTGCATGGTTTCAGTATCCGGGATGGTACTGGCTAAAGTATGAAAAAAAGTTTGGTACACAACGGCAGGGTAACACCGATAAAGCGCCATCTTATGAAGCAGTTCATCGGTCGCCCGAACGGTAAAACCTGAAACATTTGATTTTTTATTGGTAATGCTTTGCTGCAGGTCCCGTCGTATTTTTAGCATCTAAAAAACATTATGATGGACAAAGAATTTGATCGGGACGAACAATCAGGCTACCGTGGCGTAGTCGTCGTAGACCTTAGCAATCCGCAGGCATTAGCCCATTGGATGGACCACTGGGACATTACGGAAGACAAGCTGCGCGAGGCCGTAGCCAATACCGACAGCAACCTGGTTACCGCAATTGCGGCTTACCTGAAACGCTGAGACAGCCCTTTTTACGGGATTAGCGGTCGTGTACATCAGTACCGAGCACCGGCACGTCTTTATTCTTTTCTGCTTCGGCGGCTTCGGCAAGGTATTTCTTTCCGGCTTCATTGGCGCGCAGCAGTTCCTTAAGCTTGGCGTTTTCGGTATCGCGGAACTTCTTGACGAGGGTATCATGACGGTACGCTGCAGTCCAGTCGTAACTGTGGGCTGCGCGGGCCAGTACCGTGGTTTCCACGCTATGCGAAGCGGTTTCATGATGGGGCCGCACAAACTGTTCGATTTTTACCTCGGCATAACGTGGCTGTGCAATGCCCAATAAGGGGGCAAATAGTAATATGAGATATATTTTTTTCATTTTTCTGCTTTAGTATTTCGGCAGCAGGTTAAGGGGGTGGTGCAAGTTACACCCAAATGCCGCGAAGCGCAAGGTTTTTAACTTACTTTAACAGCCACATCGGCGGCTGTTAACAATATCGCCGTATCGTATCGGATATGTGAATTTTCATAGTGGATAAAGCACTATAGTGCGATTATTGCTATCTTAGCAGTTCAATCAATACTTCAGGAAATCAATGTCCAGAATCCATTTATTTGAATGGGAAGACCAGCCGTGGTTCCCGTCGTTGCTGCGGAATTACATGACCGACTTCCTGCAGTTCCTCTCCAACAAAGCCAAAATGTACAAACCCATTGCGGGACTGCTTGGAGAAAGTCTCAGGAAGACTCATAACCATCGCATTATAGACCTGGCTTCGGGTGGCGGTGGCGGACTATTATGGCTGAACACCGAGCTCCGGAAAGACATTCCACAGCTTGAAATTTTGCTGACGGATTATTTCCCGAACCGCACGGCGTTTATCCATACGCAGCAACAGGCAGATAATTTCGAGTTTGAAGAAGGCGCAGTAGATGCACGGCATGTCCCGGCACACCTGAAAGGCTTCCGGACACAGTTCCTTTCGTTTCACCATTTCAGGCCTGCTGATGCAAAGGCGATACTACAGAATGCTGTAGATGCGCAATCACCCATAGGAATATTTGAGGCGCAGGACCGCAGTGTGCCAAGTCTTATAGCAATGCTGTTATCGCCAGTCAGTGTGTTGCTGTGTACGCCGTTCATCCGCCCGTTTAGGTGGGGCCGGATATTATTTACCTACCTCGTCCCGATCGTGCCGCTTTGTGTGTTGTGGGATGGCATTGTCTCAAGCCTCAGGACGTACTCTGTCAGGGAGATGCATGGGCTTATTGACAGTCTTGATCGAGGCAACGACTTTGAATGGAAAGTAGGGAAGGAGAAGGGGGTGTTGTATTTGGTGGGGTTGCCGAAGTTGGTGATACATTCTACAGACCAGGCATGATATGATACACGCTGTTTTTCATTCCGGTGTTGTCATTAATTGCCGTTGAAATATTAAGGGGTGTATTGCGGGCAGCCCAGACAATGTACATTCAGGTCAAACTGATAAGTTAATGACAATTCATAAATACCGCCTGTCCTGCCGATACGCGACGTACTAAAGTCATGTGAAATCGCAAATTTCAGGTGCTCATACTGTAGCCCTGTCATCAGGTTGATAGATGTCAGTGTATGACTGTTGTCGCTCTTCTTAAACGGATTGGTCGCAGCCCCGATGCCAATGAAGAATTTGTTGAAGATCAATTCCGTTCCCAAATCAAGGCGGCTGTATTCCCCTTGTTTCATGAGATTCGCTGTCAGCAGCATTTCAGTCTCCAGAGGGAAATGGATAATGTCGATGTAATCGGCAAGCTTGAATTTGTAACCGAAATTCGCGGTAAAGAACATTTCCAACGGTACATTGCCCTGCTCGGTGAGGGAGA
>CALRKC020000153.1:0-6177 GCA_943367895.1 Erythrobacter sanguineus
ACGCTGTTATTGTATATAAATTCAGATATGATTCCGGGCTTTAGCTTTTCAAAAGCCGAAATAGTATATAGTGGTCAGTCAGAGTAGGCGGCCGTCGGTAATCAGTGAACCACTGTACACTAATAACGTCTGCGGTCTCACAATCTTACAGTCTTATAATCCTGAAATCCTTCTCCGCCTGACAGTCTAAACGCAGCGTGCCCGGAAATAAAACAGTACCTTATGCATCCATATTCCGTCGCAGTTACCGGCATCAGTAATTAGTGTAATAAGTCGTCACGTACAGTTGTCCTCAAATGCAATCCGAATCTTTCACCGGGAGAGCTTTTTCGTTATCTTAGCTTGAAACCTGAAAAATTATGAAGTCAATCCATCGCTGGTTCTGATGCCTTATGAAACAGGAAGGTGTTCGGCGGAAGACGATGTCATGCGATCAAACGTGATCCGGAATTCGGGAAACCTGCAAATAGCCACAATTCAACAAAAAATCCTACATTTGAAAAAAGCTTAACCCTATGAGCCAAAACCAAAAAACAATTAATTACATCCTGATATTCCTGCTTCTTACTGCAGGAATGCTGTTGCTCCCTTCAGCATTGATCGCGACAATCCCTGCTTCGATTTCACTTTTGATTGCGGGTATGCTGTTTAAACGGTACCAGATGCGCTACCATGATGCGTTTATTGCCGCCTTCTGGGCCGCTTTCTGTTATCTTGCCGTCTCGATGCTGATGTCGTTGCTATTGTACCTGCGCGCGGTGCATTTGCAGGACTACAAAATGAGTTTCCATCCTTCATGGCTGCTGAATTATTACACGCCAAGGCATGTTCCGGATTATTACAAGATTATGGCTGTGTTGCACCTCGTCAGTGCTTTGGCAGCGGCTTGGGTGTTGTCAAAAAAACTGAAATCAAGGATACATTTGCCGGTTCCTTATGGATACTCAGTGTTGTGGACAGTCTTACTATTGCTGCCTTGCCTGCTTTTCGGGATTTACAGCTTCATGTTCGTCGTACGTCACCTGTGTCCGTTGCAGACACAGGCTGCGATTGAATATGTTTTGATTAAGTAAATACAACCGAATTATGCCACGACTCCTCGCCATAGACTACGGAATAAAACGCACCGGAATTGCCATTACCGATGAAATGCAGCTGATTGCCTCAGGGCTTACAACCATTCCGTCGGACACTGCCATTGATTTTCTTGCGGATTATTTTTCAAAGGAGAAAGTAGAGCGGGTGATTGTCGGCAAACCACTGCAGATGAATGGGCAGCCTTCGGAAAGTACCGAAATCATTGAGAAGTTCGTACAACTGTTCCAAAAGAAATTTCCGGATATGCCATTGGTACGCGCCGATGAGCGTTTTACATCCAAAATGGCATTCCAGACAATGATTGACAGCGGATTGAAGAAAAAGCAACGGCAGAACAAGGCTTTGGTTGATGAGATTGCCGCAACGATTATGCTGCAGGGCTACATGAGCGGTCATTAGAGATTATGAATTATGAATTACGATTCTGATGACGTAATTCATAATTCGTAATTCATAATTCTAAAACTTTTCTTCCAGCTTCAGCGTTGTCTTCACTATACTTTCCGATAAGTTAATCAGCCAGACTAACTGCTCGATCACGAGTTGCGATTCCTGCATTTTGAGGTAAAATTCCTTGTCGTCATTTGCCAGCGCGCGAAGTTCCCTGGCACGCAGGTTTTTCAACTCCGTAAAACGAAGATCGAGTTCATGGTCCCTGGACTCCGGATTCACTTCTGCGGGCTGCACTTCATGGGTCAGGATTTTAATGGCATTGTCGAGATTCTTGATTACGGTATTCATCACGACGTTAAACGCCTCAGACGACTTCGTGGTATGGTGCGTCTGGATGTAGGTTCCCAGCGATGCCGATGCCGAAAGTAAGGTGTGATTCAGTTCCACAATCTTGTAAAGCAACTGGATCTGCTTTTGTTTCGATTTGGGTTCCTGTGACATACGCTGGAAAGAAGCCATGAGGTTTCCGGTTTCCACAAAGGCATTTTTTCTGGAAAGCCTGTAAGCTGCTGTCGTTTCTCCTTTGGCCGCATAATACAACTTCACCTCACGCAGGTAGTTCGCATTGGCCTCAATCGACTTCCGGATGTACGCGGGCAGGCTCAGGAATTCCCATGAAGGCCACAGCAGGTAGTTGGCAACGAATGCCAAGGCACCACCAATTGCAGTATCCAATACCCGGAACTCAACGACTTTGGTATTTTCAGGCATTAATAAGGCATAAATGAAAACCACATACATGGTTACGAAGGTCGCGCCTACTTTATAGTTGATCTGTGTAAAGGCAAAACCCAACAGCATCGAAAGCACTGCCAGGATGCCGATAGCGGTATTGTTATGCAAAAAGTGTAACGTGGCAAAAGCGATCACGCCGCCGGCGACCGTACCGATAATGCGGTTGTAGGAACGCTCTTTGGTAAGTCCATACCCGGGACGCATGATCACGATGATTGTCAGCAGTATCCAATAGGGATTCTGCAATGGCAGCAGGTGCCCGACTGCAAGTCCGAGCAGGATGGTAACCGTTATTCTGAGGGAATGCCTGAAAATCAACGAGGAGAAACTCAGGTTTTCCTTGAAAGTATTGAATGGATAATAGACGGGGGAAACCAGTTTTTCGAGTTCCTTGTCCTTTATGATCAGTTCTTTAAGATCGGTATTCGATGCAAAAGCACGCTCAATCACACGGATTTTCTCCATCTGCTTTTCGGCATAATGGAGCATGTTCGAAAGCATCAGTACACCCTCAGAGGCTTCGGTTTCCCCAAATTCATTTCGGTACGCGGCAATCACGTGTTCGAGCGCTTCAAGGTCTTTGGTCAGCGTATGCTTTGACTGATAGTTTTTGTTCTTCGTAATACTTTTGGAAATGCGTTTCAGGGTGGCCGCAAGATTGTACGCCAGTTGCTGGTAGGTAGGCAGTGCCTTGGGGAAATTATTGAACTTCTGGTGCAGTTCATTGTGGTTGAATGAAGTTGACAATCCGAGTTCAAGGATTTCCACGCAGGAAATAAAAACCAGCAGCATTTTGCGGTTTTGGTTTGATGCTCCCGACTGCGAGCGGTAACGGATCAGGATTTCCCGAAGGTTCTCGTGGATGGTATTGAGTTCGACCTGCAGGTGCAATTGGCTCTCAATGATTTTGGCCCTGTCGGCGTCAACATCCCATAGATCGCCGCGCAGCTTCATGTATTTTGCAGTCAGGCGGATGCATTCGGCAATTTGCTGCTGCACATAACGGTGTGGCCAGATCAGGTCGAAGGCGATGGATATGGTTAAATAGAAAAGCCCGCCGGCAAGCATCAGGCCGGAGTTGATGAGCATGTCCATTCCCTGCTGAATGTGTGCAAAGGCCAATGATAACGACAGCAATCCGGAAAAGGATACCATATTGGCACGTTGTCCGTAAATGGAAATCATGGCGAGAAAAAACGTCAGGAACGTAAAAACAGGATATAGCAATAAGGGCAAAGGATAAAGAAAATTGACCAGTAGGTTTGCCCCGGCGACAATCAGCGCGGCAATGGTTACGCCCCTTATCTTGTGCGTTTTGTTGCTTGGAATGTCAGAGGGATAAGTAAGTAAGGCTCCAACGGCAATGGTAAACCCGATCTCAAAATAACCCAGCTGACTTAAAATGACTACCGGAATAACAGCTGCCAAAGTGATTTTCATCGCATTTGCAAAATTCATACTTCCGGTAAACTCGCTGACTTTCGATATCATTATTATGGATTCCTCACAAAGATAAAAAATGTTAAAGCGATACACCGTTTGTACAGGCCGTTTTAAGATAAAATTGTAAAAAAATGTCAATTATTAACTGTGCTTTAGTTGATGATTGTTTTTTCATTATTTTTGCTGACCCAAAAGGAATTGATTGATTCCTTCAGGATTAAAAGAAAAAAGATGATTTTATCAATCGTGGGTTATGGCGACCCGGTGCTGCGCAAGGTCTGTGAGGAGATTTCACCTGATTATCCTGATTTGAAAGCGCTTATCGGAGACATGTTTGAGACGATGTACAGTGCTTCCGGGGTGGGTCTTGCCGCGCCTCAGGTAGGTCTTGCGATCCGTCTGTTTATTGTTGATACGGAGCCTTTCAGTGATGACGATGATTTGTCAGAGGGTGAGCGCAAACAACTGGGCGACTTCAAGAAAGTGTTTATCAACGCTAAAATACTCAAGGAAGAAGGAGAAGAATGGGCTTTTAACGAGGGCTGTCTCAGTATCCCTGATGTTCGTGAGGATGTTTACAGGCATGAGCGCATCACAATTGAATATTATGATGAAAACTTCAATAAAAAAACAGAGGAGTTTGATGGCATGGCCGCACGGGTAATCCAGCACGAGTACGATCATATCGAAGGGGTGCTGTTTACCGATCATATTTCAACCCTGAAAAAACAAATGATCAAGAAACGCCTTCAGAATATCATGGAAGGTAAGATCAGGGCAGATTATAAGATGAGATTTGCAGCCAAAAAAGGCAGGTAAAAAATAAATGCAATAACGATTAACATATTAAAAATGAATTTAGACAAAATATTAGCCATTTCCGGAAAACCGGGTTTATATGCATTAAAAATCCAAACCCGTACGGGGTTCGTCGCAGAATCCATGCTTGACGGTAAAAAAATCACAGTGGGACTGAGAAGCAACGTCAGCCTGCTGTCTGAAATTTCAATGTATACGAATTCCGAAGAGAAGCCATTGGCCGAGGTGATGCGTAATATTGCGGTGAAAGAGGACAACGGTCCGGCTTTGTCGCACAAGGAAGACAATGCGAAAATTGTTTCCTATTTTAAGGAAATCCTGCCGGACTATGACGAAGACCGTGTGTATGTTTCTGATATGAAGAAAGTACTGAACTGGTACAACCAGCTTCAGGCAAAAGGACTGGTTTCAAAAGAAGCGCCTGTGAAAGCGAAAGAAGAGGCCGTTGCGGAAGAATAGTTAACATCTTTTTATAAAATAAAATCCCGTCATTTAAATCAAGTGACGGGATTTTCTATTTTTATGCAAAACTTATTTTATGGCAGAGCGGGAGTTACAGCTTAAGGCGTTTGAAAGGTTGCTGGATATCATGGATGATCTCCGTGAAAAATGCCCGTGGGACAGGAAGCAGACACTGCAATCCCTGCGCCATCTTACGATTGAGGAAACCTATGAACTCGGCGACGCTATCCTGGACAATAACCTTAATGAGGTAAAGAAGGAGCTGGGGGACTTGCTGCTTCACATTGTTTTCTACGCCAAAATAGGCAGTGAAACCAATGATTTCGACATTGCCGATGTGTGTAATGAAATTTGCGATAAACTGATACACCGCCATCCGCATATCTATTCGGATACCGTAGTCAGGGATGAAGAAGAAGTCAAACAAAACTGGGAAAAACTGAAGTTAAAGGAAGGTAAGAAATCGGTACTGGAAGGCGTACCCAAAAGCTTGCCTGCGTTGGTAAAGGCGGGCAGGATACAGGATAAGGCCAAAGGTGTTGGTTTCGACTGGGAAGAGCCGGGTCAGGTTTGGGACAAAGTGCAGGAAGAATTGCAGGAACTGGCTGAGGAAGTGCAGTCGGGAGATAAAGACAAGATTGAAAGTGAGTTTGGTGATGTGCTTTTCTCGATGATCAATTATGCAAGGTTTTTAGATGTGAATCCCGAAGACGCCCTGGAAAGGACCAATAAGAAATTCATCAAACGGGTTCAGTATCTGGAGAGCAAAGCCAATGAGATTGGAAAGCCATTGAGCGATATGACATTGGCAGAAATGGATGTGTTCTGGAATGAGGCTAAGAAGCTTTAGGGATAGTAAAGCTGACAGCGATAAAAATTATGGAAACACCTTATTATGCAGTGATTTTTACGTCGGAATTAAATGATTCCCATGAAGGCTACGAAGTAATGGGAGATGCTATGGCGGAACTGGCTACAAAACAGCCGGGATATTTGGGAATCGAGTCGGCCAGGGCAGAAATAGGCATAACGGTTTCGTATTGGAAGGATCTGGAATCCATCAGGAACTGGAAACAACAAACGGATCATCTCGCCGCTCAGCGAAAAGGGCGTACGGATTGGTATAAAAAGTATAAGGTCAGGATTGCACTTGTAGAGCGCGAGTAC
>CALRKC020000154.1:0-6166 GCA_943367895.1 Erythrobacter sanguineus
CACCATTATGATACGATGCATTTCGAATACAGACCCGAACTGTTGCCTTAAGCAAATATTAAGGTGGTTTTAAGGTAACCTTAAGCACTGCAAAACAGCGGTTACTGACTTTTGTAAAAAATAAAGTCATGCTGAAAAAAATGCCAATCCGCGGGAGATTCGCCTTGTTGATCGCCTTTACTGTCTTTTTCCTGATTTCTTCATTCTCATTGCGTATCGTATTCATGATCTGGCAATATGACGAAGCCTCCTGGAATGTTATTGACTTACTGCGAACGTTACTCACGGGGCTGTTTTTTGACGTCGGCACTTTGGCTTTTGTCTTACTGGCGCCGGTGCTGTATATTATATTACTGCCCAACCGGTTCATTGGAACGCTGTTCGATAAGGTTTTTACTGTTTTCTTTACGTCAGTAGTGCTGTTTATTATGGTGCTTACATTTTTTGCCGAGATTACATTTTGGGATGAATTCCGCACCCGGTTTAATTTTATTGCTGTCGATTACCTGATTTATACTCATGAAGTGGTTGCGAACATCAGGGAGTCATATCCATTGCCCTTATTGATTGGCGGCGTACTGATTATTACGATGCTGATTTTAGCCGCATTTCATTGGATCAATGCCTTCCGCAATACATTTTCCTCGGTCCTTTCTTTAAAAAGTAGACTGATTGCAGCCGGGAGTATCATCGGTACACTAACTGTATTTTCACTGTTTATCACCAACAATCTGGCAGAGTGGTCTCTCAATCGCTATAATTCAGAAATCTCGAAATCAGGAATCTATTCATTCTTCGCGGCGTTCCGGAACAACCAGATCAAGTATACCGAGTTCTATTCGTCAGTGCACAATGATGCCGCTTTTGCGTTGGTAAGGAACAAACTGGCGGCACCGAATGAGCAGTATTCGCCAGGTAATTATTCGATACACCGACATATTAACGATTTAAATTCAGCTGAAAATAAAAATGTCGTGTTCATTCTGGTAGAGAGCCTGAGTGCGAAGTTCCTTGCTGAGTTTGGAAACGAAAAACACATTACGCCTTTTCTCGACAGTATTGCACAACAGTCCATCTGTTTCGAAAACCTTTATGCCACAGGTACCAGGACGGTTCGTGGTATGGAAGCGGTAATGCTCAGTATTCCGCCAACGCCGGGACAAAGTATCGTCAAACGGCCCAACAACCACAATTTGTATACTGCAGCTTCAGTTTTTAAAAAGCGGAATTATGACTGCAATTTTTTCTATGGCGGCGACGGCTATTTCGATAACATGAACAGTTTTTTTGGAGGAAATGGATTTACGATATACGATAGGGGAAGGGGCAGCGTCCTGAATGACAACATTAAAACCACGAGGCACAATATCAGCGATGAGGAAGTGACTTTTGAAAATGCGTGGGGTATTTGTGATGAAGATATTTTCAATAAGATGTTGCGCGTTGCAGACAAACAATACCAGCAGGGAAAACCATTTTTAAATTTTATCATGACGACGTCAAACCACCGGCCATATACCTATCCTTCGGGGAAAATTGATATCCCTTCAGGGAAGAGCAGGGAAGGTGCGGTAAAATATACTGATTATGCGCTGAGGGATTTGTTCCGCAAGGCAAAAAACAAGCCATGGTATAAAAATACGGTGTTTGTCATTATTGCGGACCATTGTGCCAGCAGTGCCGGAAAAGATGAGATTGACCTGGCAAATTATCACATCCCTGCGCTGATTATCAATGCAGGTGACGCGCAGAAAGTTGAAACCCAATGTTCCCAGATTGATATTTTCCCTACACTGTTCGGCTGTTTTCACTGGGATTATGATTCTGATTTTTACGGAAAAGATGTGCTGAAAAGCGGTTTCGAAGGACGATTTTTTTCCGGCACGTATCGCAAACTGGCATTGGTTAAAAAAAGTAAAGCGATGATTTTGTCCGACCAGAAAGTACAGCGCTTCTACTATTGGGACAAGCAAACAAACGACTTGCTGCCATTGGCCATGAACAAACAGTTTTTGCACGAAACAATCTCATATTATCAGACAGCGGATTATCTTTTTAACAATAAACTGCTCAAATAAAAAGGCTTTTTTGCGAAGAGGAATAGGATTTTTTTATGGATATTTATATGCAGAAAAAACCATAATCATGAAGCGCATTTTGTTCACATTCCTGCTGATATCCGCAATTGCAAACAGCCAGCAACAGCAATGGAAAACGGATATTGACAAAGCAGTAAAAGAAGCAGCGGCAATAAATAAGAAAGTATTGCTGTTCTTTACCGTTTCAGAGCAATGTGACAATTGTGATAAATTGGATCAGAATATCTTTGGGAGTGAGGAGTTTCAGGCTTTTGCAAAAGAAAATTATGTATTGGTCAGGATTGATTTTTCCCAAAAACCCACAGAACAACTCACAGACAGGATGATTGAGAAAAACCTGCTGATTATCGAAAAATATAACAAAGACGGATTTTTTCCATTGGTTGTTATTCTGAATAAAGACTCGAAAGTACTCGGAAAAACCGGCGTGTATAAAGAAGAAACCCCAGCGCAGTTCGTAAGCTTGCTGCGGAAATTTTAACCTGAATGAAGATACTTATTGTTGAAGACGAACCGGGGATTTCCAGTTTCCTGAAGAAGGGACTCGAAGAAGAAGGCTACGAGATTGATACCGCCGCAAATGGCAGGGAAGGATTGAAAATGGCGCAGTCAAATTCCTTTGATCTGGTTTTGCTCGATTGGATGCTGCCCGGAATGACCGGTCTTGAAGTTTGCACCCGCATCAGGGAACACGATAAGCTAACTCCGATACTGTTTATAACAGCAAAAGACACCATACAGGAAACCATAGAAGGACTTCGTTCGGGTGCCAATGATTATATTAAAAAGCCCTTTCACTTCGAGGAATTGCTGGAACGCATTAAGGTGCAGTTGCGAAGCACCGGGGCCGAAATCTCCGAATATCATCTGGGTGATATTGCCATAAATAAAAAAACACACCAGGTGTTTCGTGCGGGCGTTGAAGTGTCACTGACGCAAAAAGAGTTCTTGTTGTTGGAATACCTCATAAAGAACAAAGGCAGTATCTGTACCCGCAACCAGATTATAGAGGACGTATGGAATATCAGGTTTGAATATGATACAGGCGTCATCGATGTCTTTATGAATTCCCTTCGTAAAAAACTTAATCTGAAGAAGGAAGAGGATTATATAAAAACCGTCAGGGGAATTGGTTATATTGCCAATGAAATTACCTGATATGTTTCAAATGTCTTTTAAAAACCGATTGGCTTTCAATTTCATGATCAGTACCGCATTGATCATGGTAAGTGCTTTCGCAGTCATTTACTCTATCGTAAAATACAGGGTTTATTATGATGTAAATGAGGATATTGAGCAGGAAATCAATCTTCATTTTTCTGAGATGGATTTTGATCAGGATATCTTTAAATGGATCGACACGGAAGAATGGAAGGAAAAAGAGCATAATGAAGTCACCGTTGACCCGGTATTCGTCGAGATATTCGATCCTGAAGGCCGCCCCATCCAGAAATCACCAAATCTCAAGAAAAGCAGCCTGCATTTTGAACGCAATATCAGGCAAAAATTCTATCTGGATACACTGCTTAACGACAAAGCCATCCGGGAAGTGCAGGTTCCCATTATCAGGAACAATGAGATGAAGGGTTATCTGCTTATCGCCATGTCACTTGAAGAAGAGCACGCGGTACTTGAAAGCCTGAGACTGGTCCTGATTGTTTCGGCCATTGGTATGCTGCTGGTTTTGTTTTTTATCACCCGTTATATCGCGGGCCGCAGCATCAGTCCGATTACCCAGATTACGGAAACCGCCAGCCAGATCTCACGGGAAAATCTGGGCGCTAGGATTCCACTGCCGGCGAACCAGGACGAATTGTTCGTGCTTTCCGATACCATTAATAACTTACTTGACCGTATCGAGAATGCAGTCGAGCGCGAACGGCAGTTTACTTCTGACGCCTCTCACGAGCTCCGGACGCCCCTCGCTGTTATTAAAGGCAACCTGGAGGTGCTGATTCGTAAGCCCCGTGAAAAAGAGGAATATGAGAGAACAATTAACTATTGTATTTCGGAAGCGAACCGTATGAACAGCCTTGTAGACCAATTGCTGTTATTGGCTCGTTTTGAGAACCAACAGATCGTACTCGACATAAAAGCGGTCGCGCTCAACGAGATCATACTGGAATCGCTCGAGCGGCTTTCGCCCGTTATTAAGGAACGGAATACAATGATTAACTTCAGGTTTGATGAACTCTTTACAGTCACCACTGATGCGTACAAAGCCTCCATCATCGTCGAGAACATCCTGTCAAATGCAATAAAATACTCTGAAAAAAACGGAACTATTGACATTCTGCTTTCCCATCAGGATAACAAGGTGCAGTGCCGTATCATTGATTATGGCATCGGAATTTCCGCAGAAGACCTGCAGAATATTTATGCGCAGTTTTACCGTGCAAAACCCACCGAACATCCCGATGTAAAAGGCACCGGAATAGGGTTGTCTATCGTAAAACGCCTATGCAACCTGCTTGGCGTATCCATAGAGATTGAAAGCACTGAGCAGCAAGGGACGACGGTAACCTTGTTATTTCCCGATTAAGCTTCCGTTAAATTAAATTATTTTCAATAAAGCGGCAATGGGGTTTTCAATTCACTAAAACTTGCCGTTTAAGTACTTCGTTTCTTTTTTTTCAAAAACCAAAAGGCTATATTTACTTCATAAAGAGAGGTAGTTTTGTTTTATGAATGCTAAAATTAATACAAGTTCACAGCATCACGAGCCGGGATTGGAAGAGCCCCAGCTGAATATACTGTTAACGACCGATGAAGACGACCAACGGCCCGTTTATATTTCAGGAAATTTCAATAAATGGCATACCCAGGACAGGAATTTCGAAATGGAGAAAATAGGCAACGGACTTTATCATTATAAATTCCCTGAAGATTTTACTTATCCGGACGAGTTGCTCTATAAGTTCACCAAAGGGGACTGGAGTGAGGTGGAAATTGATAAATACGGTAATCGTACTGAAAACCGTTCCTGCCGACAGACGAAAGGCGTGCGACGTGAGCATGTAGACAAATGGCGCAGGAACTGGCTGCCATTCAAACCCAATTTCCTGCCACAGATTCAATTGATTTCAGAAGGGTTTGATATGCCGCAATTGAACAAAAAGCGCCGGATATGGGCCCTGCTGCCACACGATTATGATACGTCATCAGCGCATTATCCGGTAATGTACCTGCAGGATGCCCAGAACCTTTTCAACGAAAATGCCCAGTATGGCAATTGGGAAATCGACAAGAAGCTTGCGGTGATGTCAGAATACAACATCGGAAAAATCATCATAATTGCCATCGAGCACGCAGAACAGGATAGGATAAAGGAATACAATGTCGGGAAAACACTGCTCGGTGCAGGAGAGGGAAAAAAATATATTCGCTTTATCACTGATACGCTGAAACCTTTTGTTGACAAAAAATTCAGGACCAAGCCAGACCGAGAATATACAGGTATAGGCGGTAGCTCTATGGGAGGATTGGTCAGTATCTTCAGCGGATTAATGTACCCCGAGGTTTATGGCAAGCTGATGATATTTTCACCATCGTTATGGGTGGTGCCAAAGATGGACTTTACGAACATTGATTTTGCCGAACCGGGCGACACGAAAATTTACCTGTATGCCGGCGGTGACGAAAGCAAGACGATGATAGAGCACGTCAAGAAGTTCCGGAATAACATGATCCGGAAGGAATTTGTTGCCGATAAGATGAAGATACAACTCAGCATTAACATGGAAGGAAAGCACACAGAAACCTATTGGAGTGACGAGTTCCCAAAGGCTATCGAATGGCTTTTTTTTAACACCAAAGACAATTAGATGAACATAACAGCAGTACAGGAACTGGCCAATTTCGGCGGGACGATATTAATTCCGGTGTTTGAAACGAATGCGAAAAGCCTCGTGCCTATTGAGTTTGATGGCGTGTCCGTTTCTTCAAAGGTTTTTTACGGAAAAAAGGATACCGTTTACAATGTCGATAAATATGATTGCCTGCATGTATTCATAGGGCTTGGAAAAACACCCGATTACAAATCAGTCTTTACAATTTTCAGGCGAATT
>CALRKC020000155.1:0-6164 GCA_943367895.1 Erythrobacter sanguineus
GAACGCGCGCGCATGATAGCCGAGTTGGAAAGGATGGATACCGATGTGGCGAGGGAATTATTGAAGGGGATGAGGGAGTAGCAAAAGAGGCAATCAGCAAATTAAATCAACGTAAAACTGCGTTATTTAATTAATCCTGATTATGACAGGAATACCAAATAACACATGACCCATACTCCGATGAAGAATATTCCGGGCAGTATCTCCGTCCTGAATTTTGTCTTAAATTCCTTTTTAACGAAAAGCATGTACAACGCATAGCAGGCAAACATGCCGAAAACCATGGTGATCAGAAAATCTCCAAACATGTAGGCAGGATAGTGAACGCCGTTACCAACCTGACTACAGTACTCAACGACTTCTTATATATGGAACAACTGGAAGTGGGGAAGGTACAATCATCGCCCGCCCGCTTTGACCTCGTGCAACTGGCTTTGGAAATTACCGAAGAAATGCAGTTGTTGGCAAAAGGAGCACAGCAGATCAGATGCAGCCATTCCGGCACACAGCACAATGTGGTGCTGGACCAGAACCTGCTTAAGAACTGCATTATCAATCTTATAACGAATGCTATAAAATATTCCGGCGATCTGTGTTGTATTGAAGTTACCACCGAAATTAATGAGCACCATTGCATCATTACAGTAAAAGATGACGGAATCGGGATTCCGGAAGAAGACCAGCAGCATTTGTTTGAACCTTTTTTCAGGGCACACAACACGGGCACCATTCCCGGTACGGGCTTAGGGCTTAACATCGTTGCCCGTTACATCGCGCTGATGAACGGCAGGGTAGATTTCAGCAGCGATACTACAGGAGGGACCATATTTACACTAACATTTTTAACATGAACAAAGTACTGGTAATTGAGGACAACAGCGAGATACGGGAAAACATGATAGAAATTCTCGAATTGGCCGGTTACGGTGTCACTGTGGCCGGCAATGGTACACAGGGCGTCGCATTGGCAAACAAAGGCCTTCCCGACATCATCCTCTGCGATATCATGATGCCCGAGCTCGATGGGTACGGCGTATTGTACTTACTCCATAAAGATCCCCGCACAGCAAACATCCCGTTTATCTTTATTACAGCCAAATCAGAACGCCTGGATTTGCGCAAGGGTATGGAAATGGGTGCCGATGATTACCTGACCAAACCCTTTGGCAGGCTGGAACTCTTAAATGCCATTGAAAGCAGGTTGAAGAAAAAAGAGCAGCAGCAGGATTTTTACAGCAGGTCGCTGGATAGCCTCGGCAAGCTCGTTTCCAAAAATGAAGGCCTGGAGGAATTAAAGCGCATCATCGAAGCGCGCAAGAGCAGGCTGTTCAGGAAAGATCAGGTTGTGCATTACGAAGGTGACCATGCCTCAGGCATATACCTTGTCTTGTCCGGGAAAATAAAAACAGTCAAACTCGCAGAAGACGGGCGCGAACTGATGACCGGCATTTACAAAGCCGACGACTTCCTGGGAATCAACATCATTCTTTCTGACAGGGCATACGACGATACCGCCACCGCGATGGAAGACAGTACATTGTGCTTTTTTCCGAAAGCACAGTTCGACGAACTGTTAAGTTTGTATCCCGATGTAGCCGGCAAGTTCCTGAAGATCTTATCCAATGAGGTGCGTGAAAAGGATGGGCAGCTGATACAACTGGCCTATCAGTCGGTGCGGAAGAAGATAGCAGAATCGATTTTGCGCATGTACGGCAGGCAGGATGTGGAACACCACAGCGTTACGATCAGCAGGGATGACCTCGCAGCCTTATCAGGCACCGCCTCTGAAACGGTAAGCCGCACACTCACTGAATTTAAGAACGAGGGACTGATCGAGAAGAAGGGCAGTACCCTGAAGATCATCGACTTTGGCAAGATGAGCCGGATGCGGAATTAGCCCGCTGGAGATCCATCCGATTGGTACAAACAAATACTGATAAATTGAAATTGCAGTCCGCGGGATCGGCGCTGGAGCAAAGTCTTTGGGCTTTAAGCATTATAAGATCGCAAATGTTAAATCTGAAACTTCCTTATGCAGATTTCAATCATAGATTACTAAAAATCGGGAGATTTTGCGGGGGAGCTTGTCATGCTAAGGATGTAAAGAATAAATGCGACCCAACGCTCGCTTTTAAAAATGAAAAAAGTTAAATTATGATTCACTATAAAACTCCCGCAAGATTACGGGCAGTCAAATTTACCTTCTCCCATTCCGGCAAACTAAAAATTAACGGGACATCTGAATTCTTTTTATTTGCTTTAAGGAGATTCAGATACACTTCATAAAACGCAAACAGGCTTGAAAGGTTTTCCTCTTCATACATTTCACCTAGTCGCTTTTTATTGAATCTGAATAGAGTGTCTAAAGTTTCTGAAAAATCATTAATGACGTGCACGTAGGATAAGTTACGCTTATAGTCGGACAGGGAATCTTCATCTGCCAAATATTGTAAAATCTCAATTAATCTCCTTCTTAAGTTTTTTTTAATTTCATTTTCCATTTTATAAACTAATATAAAGACGTGAATTTTTCTGAGTCACTTATCCATTTGTTTTTTTTAAAGGTCCTTTCGAAAATGCGTCACGACATTTCGTATTATTCGTTGCAACATACAAATCAGGATCCTGTTGCTAAAACCAATCCACAACAGTAATTCATCAGCCATGTTCGTAAGGTCTGGGAGAACTGTCAATTTCAGTTTTCCTAACCCTTGCTGCGCAAAGTCTTTGGACATTGAGCATTACAAAATGGCAGACATCAAATCTAAAACTTCCGTGTAGATTTTCAAACCTAAATTGTGCTAAGGCAGAAGCTTAACAACGCCAACTGGATCAGTCTTCCTCCTCAAAATCCTCGGCATCGCCAAGAATTATGGCAAGTACTTTTTCCCAGCTGTCATATAAATCAGTCCTTGGCCAGGCCGGACTATCATGCGCTTTTTGTTGCCATGTAAGATGAACAATGGCAAACGACCCGTCTTCAAGTTCAAACAGCACATCGTCGTTATCCTGCCTGCGTGCCTGCGTTTTCACTTGTCTAGATTTCAAAAGATGGTCATCACTGAGTTCCACCTGCAATTGTTTTGTAAGGTCATGGTCGGTCCAGTACCAGGGTTCGGGAAGCGGCGTCGATGTATCAATGCTATTCATGTTCTTTTTGTATTACAATGCCCCACCGTTAAAGTCCCGGCCAGGGATAGTTTTTGGAGTTAATATTTGAAGGTGTATATTGGATTGAAGGTGTTTGGAAGAAGTTTTGTGCTTTCAGGGTTTTGCCTGGAACTGAAAAGTAGCGCAGTTAATATAGAACATAATAAAATGATTGTTTGATTATGGCAAAGTTATGGAAATAGTAGTTGTGTTTCATATTGTCTTAGTTCGAGTACAGCAGGGGGAGCAGAAAAGAGGATCAAGCCTTTGGAAACGCAAAGTCTTAAAACCTCCCTGAATAGGCTTAGAAATACTTCGTCGCCATACAGTTGCCGGGTTCTGCTGATGGTACTGTGCCAGGGCAATGCTTCATCGACATCATAACGAATAAAGAAACGGACATCCAAACAATTCGCGTAATATTCGATGAGTTTTCTATCTTAATTGATATTGTTCAGATAACCCACCGAGCAGATTTTGAAGAAGACAACAAGATGAATGCTCTCCTGTCCTTCATCACCATAATATTGAGCGGTTGCTTTATAATAAAAAATGGAAATCAATGACTTTGTCAAGCAATCGGTAGCAATTTTGTCCGGCAATCAGGTCCTGAAAATGCACTTGGTAGAACATTTTTGGGTTGTGTTCTTTACTTCCATGCATAATTAAATTTATAAAAAAGCATTCCTTTGAATGTTGCCTTTTTGTTATATTTGGAGGAGTTGTGCAACAAGTACAGCGGTTTCACTCAATTGCTGCTTTCTGTGTAAAATGAACTTCTTTTTTCCATAACTTCGTTTTTCATGATGGGCGGTCGCTACTTTGAACACAGGTAACGTGGGCAGACAAAAGTTACAGGAACACTTAATCCATGAATAATTTAATAATCAATCAGGCAGTAATGAAAAGAAAAGAAGTTATTTTAATACTATTAATCGTCTTCCCATTTATAAAAATATTTTCTCAAACCAATCGATTGGATCCAATAACTGATACCGCCGCAAACTACACTGGTAATTCATCATACAATACAGGTGAAGTGTATGTTATTTACACGATCCAAAATCAATCAGTCGTTTCAAAAGACTCAAAAGATCTGAACGATAGTTTGAATGAAAAATCAATAGCTGAAGGTATTTCGATATATCCGAATCCCGTTAATAATATACTGACCGTTGTAACGCCTAAAGGTGAAAAAGTGAACAAAATCCAACTGTTTAGTTTGGATGGAAAAATAATTTCAGACCAACAAATACAAAACAACCAAGTTGATTTATCAAATTTACCGCAAGGAACCTACATATTAAAAACAGACTTTTCCCTAACCAAAAACTTCAAAATAATTAAACGATGAAAAAAATTTTATTCTTTTTGTTTTTTACAACCAATATCATTTTTTCCCAAGCCCCGCCCCAGGCAATTAGCCATAGGGGTACCATTTACAACACTAGTAATGTTTTGATGCCTAACACTCCGGTAAAAATCAGAATTTCAATTTTAGATAATAGTACGACAGGGTCCGAAATCTACAAGGAAATGCACTCATTAACAACAAACAATCTGGGTCAGTACAGTTTGAATATCGGTCAGGGATCATCACCGACAACAACTTTCAATACTATCAACTGGGGAATTAACCTCAAATATCTGAAAGTTGAAATAGACCTGACAAATTCTGCTACAATATCAAGTCCAGGCAGCAGTTTTGCTGTGTCAGGATCCAATCAATTGTTAAGTGTGCCCTATGCATTATATGCGGAAAAGAGCAATAGTAGCAATGGTGAGATAAAAATGGTCAACAACATAAGCGATTTGAGAGCTCTTAGCTCTTATCAGAATAATCAAGTGGTATTTGTCAAAGGATACTATACTGAAGGAGACGGCGGTGACGGCTATTTTATATATAAGGATTCAATAACTACGACAGATACGGGCGGAATACATATTAAACCAAATGGAATTACCGAAGCTTCATCACCGGGCAGATGGGTAAGGCAATACTCCGGACCTATTAATGCAATATATTTTGGAATTGTTAAGTATAATAATAACCCGCTAATTTATGGCCCTCAAGATATCTTGCCCACTGGCGGCACAAACTCTGACAGAATTGATGCGGCGATTAATTACATCCATTCAAATACTGATGATACACCCAATCCCATTACTAATCAAACGAGCGGTGATATGACTTTATATTTCCCTGATGGAACCTATTTTATCGACAGGAAGATAAATTTATGGTCACAAATGCAGTTTATTGGCGGAAGAGGCACCACGTTTATGCCAAATAATGGATTTCCGGACCCTTATATGTTTGAAATCGGTACTGGGCCAATCATTAGGGTAAATCTCGAAAACATCATAATCAACACTGGCGCGATTGCAAATTTAGGCGGTATACGTTTTAAAGGAGTGGCTAGTGGCTCAATCGGCGGCGGAGCCTGGACTGGTACATTTAAGAATATTTTTATTACCTCAACGGGGCACGGAATTTATCTTGAAGGAGGAGATGGCACCTATCAATTGCCCAACCAATATTTAATTTTCGAGAGTGTGAATGTTGTAAAAAAATCTGTGGAAGCAAACTGCCTTAAAATTACAGGTGAGCTTGATAATTCCACTTTTTTGAATTGTCAGTTTCAATCACCTTTTGAATTGTCACAAACTGGTGGACAAACTGGTACCCATATATCAATTTCCAGTTCAAATTTAACCCCTTCAACAAATGGGGTGTCCTTTATAAATTGCGCAAGTGGCGGTACATACGGCTGCAGGATTGAAAATGCATCAAACATCACTTTTGATGGCTGCTGGATGGAACCTGCGGATATTAGTTTCGACATAAAGAACTCCTACGGCATTAATATCCGTAACTGCCGGTTTGCCAATGCTGCAGGGTTAGGGTCTTTACCAAATTCAACTTTGCCTCCGGGGATGGGACGGTGTATCAATGTTGAGAATTCTTTTGTAAACGTGGAAAATAACTATGTATTGGTTACTAACCCAGGTTT
>CALRKC020000156.1:0-6155 GCA_943367895.1 Erythrobacter sanguineus
CGGTTTCATAACACTGTTTTTCGGGATCATTCATGGCTTGGGTTTTTCGGGCTATTTCAAGCAACTGCTTCCCGGAAACGCATCAGACAAGTTATTGCCGCTGCTGGAGTTTGCGCTTGGGATTGAAGCGGCACAAATCATTGTCGTATTGATTGTGCTTATATTGTCTTATATCGTCCAGACATTTTTCAGGTTTTCCAGGCGCGACTGGACGCTGGTCATGGCGTCTTTTGTCGTGGGCGTGGTACTGCCGATGCTCGTCGACCATTGGATATGGACGAAACATTAACATCGGAAAGCTTTTACATCTGATAAAATCATTTATTTTCGCCGGAATAAATACCTACTTTTACACTTATGAGCATTGAGAAACGCAACAAATATGACAGGGCATATCTTAGAATCGCTAAGGAATGGGGACTTTTGTCATATTGCAAACGCAAACAGGTGGGAGCAATCATCGTAAAGGACAGGATGATCATTTCCGACGGTTACAATGGTACACCAAGCGGTTTCGACAATTGCTGTGAAGATGAAACCGGACTGACACAATGGTATGTGCTTCATGCCGAAGCCAACGCTATTTTGAAAGTAGCACGCTCCACCCAATCCTGTGAAGGGGCTACCTTATATATCACGCTTTCGCCCTGCAGGGAATGTAGTAAACTCATTCATCAATCCGGGATAAAAAGGGTGGTGTACAGCAATGGTTATCGGGACGAGTCGGGGATTGAGTTCCTGATCAAAGCGGGTGTTGAAGTCATGCATATTGAATCTGAATAATGAAAAAGGACAGGCAATATTTACCGATCTTAATTTTCACAACACTGGCATTGGGGATTGTCCTTGGTACGGTGCTGAATATCCCTGTCGACCGCGAAGCCCTCTCTTCAGATAATCATAGGAACAAACTCAACAAGCTGATTGATTTTATCGAAAGCGAGTATGTCGATGACGTCAACACCGATTCGATTGTAGACCTCACCGTCAATAATATCCTGGACAAGCTCGATCCGCATTCGGTTTACATCGCGAAAAATGAGATGGAGAGCGTTTCGCAAAGCATGAAAGGTGATTTTGTCGGGATTGGTGTTAATTTTTACATGTATAACGATACGGTAACCATCATCAGGCCTATGCCCGGCGGCCCCTGTGAAAAAGCCGGAATCCTTGCCGGAGACCGCATTTTATACGCCAACAAAGAAAAGCTCTTCGGTCGAAAACTGACCACCGAAGATTTATATTCCAGGCTGAAGGGCGAGCCGGATTCAACGGTAAAGCTTACTATTTTCCGTAAAAGCGAAAAGAAACGTTTCGACGTGACCATAAAACGCGGCATCGTCCCTATTAAGAGCGTGGACATCGCAATGATGCTGAATAAGACTACCGGATATATTAAAATCAACCGTTTTGCCGAAACCACTTTTGACGAGTTTCACAAAGGGCTGCTGAATCTCAAACGGCTGGGCGCCAAAACGCTCGTTGTGGACGTTCGGGACAACGGCGGCGGCTATCTCGAAAAGGCGGTAGAAATCGCAGATGAATTTCTTCCGAAAGGCAGGCTGATTGTTTTCACGAAAAGTAAAAAAGGCAAAATAGAAAAAACATTTGCCTCGACACGCGGCGATTTCGAGAAAGGCAATGTTTTCGTGCTCATCAATGAAAATGCAGCTTCGGCTAGCGAGATTTTTGCAGGCGCGATCCAGGACAATGACCGCGGTACGATTGTAGGAAGGCGTTCGTTTGGGAAAGGCCTCGTACAACGGGAAATGGAGTTTGAGGACGGATCGGCGGTAAGGCTGACTGTGGCCAGGTATTACACGCCTACAGGCCGTTCCATCCAGAAATCATACCAAAATGGCAAGGAGGAGTATTACAAGGATTTCGGACATCGATTTGAAAGTGGGGAATTGTATAAAAAAGACAGCATTAAGATTGCTGATACGCTCAAATTCCGCACGCCGAAAGGAAAAATCGTGTACGGCGGCGGCGGTATTGTTCCTGATGTCTTTGTACCGCTCGAAACGGCGAATGGTGATGAAAGATTGGCGTACATGCTCGAATCGGGTGTGGCGGGCTACTTTGTTTTCGAGCAGCTGGAAAGCAATCGTAAGTTTTACAAGGGAATGACCTACGACGCATTTGTAGCTCATATGAAGAAAAACGACATGTTTTACAGGACTTTCTTACAATACCTTACCCAAAACGGGTTGAATATACGTCTGGACCATGAAAAAGAGCTTGTGCAAAGATACATTATGGCCGAATTTGCGCAGCAGTTATTTGGGGAGGAGAAATATTTTGAAATCCTTCTGTCACGGGATGCGATGATCAACGCCATCCTCAATAAGCCTTTTACTTCTTAATGCTGTCGTGTGACTGACTCTGGTTCCCATGATTCCATTCCGTTAGAATGTCGGTAGCTACGGCAGCACCGCTTCCTGCGGCAATGGCAAGCTGGCTTCTCCATCCTGCAAGCGTCCCCGTTACATAAATGCCGTCGGCGACTTTGTGGTCCTGGTTTTTTAACTGAATACGCTGTTTTTCGGGAATCGCTTTTTTGTGAGGTTCGACATATTCCATTAACCCCTCGATTGCAAAAGTGTTTACCCATCCGATGCTTACGACTATCGATTTTGTCTGATAAACAGCTTTGTTGGTGGTAACGGTGAACTCAGGATATGCTCCTGTTACTTTCATCACCTTTTCATTTGGGATCTGGACGACGTGCGGGTACTTTTCCTGCAGCTGTCCTGTACTTTGGACCAGCAGTTCAGCTCCGGTTGTACCGGGTGCAATACCATAAGCGTTGTTGAATAATGCTTCCTGAAGGTTGGAAGTTTTCTGGTGGGTGAAAATTCCGATTTTCTTATCGGCGGCGTAAGCTTTGCTGACCGCAGACCCTAATACCAATGCGCAGGAAACGCCTGAAACGCCGCCGCCGAAAATCAATACGTCAAACATGGATTATTGATTTTTGGTCTTGTGTTCAATCGCTTTGGATATCCTGAAGATAATCAGGATGAATACCGCACAAAATGATGCCGCGATGCCGATAAGCCCGACCAGGCTGTCTCCTTCCAATAAGTTATTGAAATTCAGCATGGTAATGTTGACAACAATAAGGGCTAAAGCTAAAAAAATTAATATAGTGGTAAATAATTTCATCTTATTTTATAAAATTTTTATCGAAAGTAATAAAAAATTGATTAAACGAACAAGGCTTTAACATTAGACGCAAATAATTTAACAGCGATGGCGAGCAGTACCACACCGAACGCTTTTCGGATTACGCCAAGCCCGTTTTTGCCTAACAATTTCTCAATTCTGCCTGATGACCGCAGTACAAAGTACACCAGGATAATGTTTAAGACAATCGCGATAATGATGTTGACCGCATAAAACTGCGCCCGCAGCGAAAGCAGCGTCGTCATCGTCCCTGCGCCTGCAATCAATGGGAAAGCAATCGGGACAATCGACGCCGAGCTCGATTCCTCGTCCCTGTAAATGCGAATGCCCAGAATCATTTCCAGTGCCAGGAAGAACAATACGAAAGCCCCGGCTACCGCAAACGAATTCACATCAATCCCGATCAGGTTCAGCAGTTCCTCGCCTACAAAAAGGAATACAATCATGATGAACGCCGCCACCAAAGAGGCCTTTTCAGACTCGATGCGACCGTGCTTCCTCCTGAGATCAACGATTATAGGAATGGACCCTACCACATCAATCACAGCGAAAAGCACCATCGTTACCGTAATAATCTGTTTGATATCGAAATTCATAACCGCTGATTGAGCCGCAAAATTATTGCTTTTATACCGCAATGAAGCTAAAATTGCGTTAATATTCGTGTCTTTGTTATTATGGAAATCTGATGTTCCGATATTTCAAATTACTACAGTATCTTTGCGGCATGTTTCAATTGGGGAAAACCATCGTTTCGGAAGAGATTTTGCAGAATGACTTCGTCTGCAACCTGTCCGCATGCCACGGCGGATGCTGTGTCGATGGCGATGCCGGCGCGCCTTTAAACAAAGCCGAAACCAAAATCCTTGAAGAGATTTATCCGAAAGTCAAGCCATTTCTTCGTAAGGAAGGTATTGCTGCTATTGAAGCGCAGGGCACCTGGATTGTCGGTACCGATAACGATCTTGAAACACCGCTGATTGACAACAAGGATTGCGCTTATGTGATTTTTGATGGGAAAACCGCGCTTTGCGGGATTGAACAGGCATACAACCAGGGCGTGGTGGATTGGAAGAAACCGGTTTCCTGTCATCTGTACCCGATACGTGTTAAGGATTTTACCGAGTTCGCCGCCGTCAATTATGACCGTTGGGATATCTGTGACCCGGCTTGTTCCTTAGGTGCCGAACTCGAGGTTCCGGTATACAAATTTGTAAAGGAAGCCCTCATCCGCAGGTTCGGTGAAGACTGGTATGCCGAGCTTGAAAAAGTCGCTTCCGAGCTGAAAAAATAACCACCTGCATTTTATCGCTTCCGCAGATTTCAGGCCGTCGGAATTCCTTTATTTTACGGCACTTAAGCGTAAAATCATTTTTTCAATGTGCTGAAAAACAGTATTTTATAAATTAAGAAAATCCTTTCACATAAAATCCGTGTTTGTTAAAAACTCATCGCTATTGTGGATAAGTTTGGAGTTTTTTGGCTTTTATAAACCGTCCTAAATGACAATCTTTGTATCACTCAGAACGAGCCAAATAATACCCCTAAAACCCTAAAAGTTTAACGAAGCATGTCGACTCAGGAACCCATTTTACAGGAAAATAAAAATCGTTTTGTCATATTCCCTATTAAACACCATGATATATGGGAATGGTATAAGAAGATGGAAGCCAGTTTCTGGACCGCTGAAGAAATAGACCTGTCCCAGGATCTGAATGACTGGAATAATAAGCTGAACAGCGACGAAAAATATTTCATCAAGCACATCCTGGCCTTTTTTGCCGCTTCTGACGGCATCGTAAATGAGAACCTCGCGGAGAATTTCGTAAATGAGGTGCAGTATGCTGAAGCCAAGTTTTTCTACGGCTTCCAGATCATGATGGAAAACATCCACAGCGAAACCTATTCGCTCCTGATTGATACCTATGTAAAAGATGAAGCCGAAAAAGACGAGCTTTTCAATGCGCTCGAAGTGTTTCCGGCCATTAAGAAAAAAGCGGAATGGGCGTTGAAATGGATCGAGTCTGATTCGTTCGCGGAAAGACTCATTGCGTTCGCGGCGGTCGAAGGGATTTTCTTCTCCGGTGCCTTCTGTTCCATTTACTGGCTCAAGAAACGCGGCCTGATGCCCGGCCTGACGTTCTCCAACGAGCTGATTTCCCGCGATGAAGGCGTTCACTGTGATTTCGCCGTGCATTTGCACAACCACCACCTGATCCATAAGGTACCGAAGAAACGCATCCGTGAAATCATCGTTGATGCGCTCAATATCGAACGCGAATTCATTACCGAGTCGCTGCCGGTAAGCCTTATCGGGATGAATGCCAATCTGATGACACAATACCTTGAGTTTGTAACCGACCGCCTTTTGGTCGAGCTCGGCTGCAACAGGGAATACAATACTTCGAACCCATTTGATTTCATGGACATGATTTCATTGCAGGGGAAAACGAATTTCTTTGAGAAAAAAGTATCGGAATACCAGAAAGCCGGCGTGTTGAACAGCGGCAGCGGCAACGATACCGACGCACAAAAGATTAGTTTCGACGCCGATTTTTAAAAGCTATCAGCCATTAGCGGTCAGCGGTCAGCTTTTTATATTGCTGGCGTTGATAATTTATCTTATTTCAGGCTAAAAATTCATATTATTCAAGCTGATGGCTGATGCCTGACAGCTAACAGCTAAAAAATTACAAATAACCCGAAGACAGGGAAGGGATTTCCTGCTTCACAAAAACAACAAACCTATGTATGTAGTAAAAAGAGACGGCAAGAAAGAGCCGGTAATGTTTGACAAGATTACCGAGCGCATCAAGAAATTGTGTTACGGATTGAACCACCTTGTAGATCCTGTAAAGGTAGCGATGCGTGTAATTGAAGGATTATACGACGGCGTTTCCACATCAGAGCTTGACAATCTTGCAGCCGAGACCGCTGCATCCATGACCATTGCACACCCTGACTAT
>CALRKC020000157.1:0-6122 GCA_943367895.1 Erythrobacter sanguineus
GACAGTGTAAACCACCTCGCCATTGGTGCCTGAGGTTTTGGTTTCGATAATATTCTTTTTATTGTCAAGGATGGCCACGCTGGCGCCTTCCAATTTATTTCCCGTCAAAGCATCCTTTACAGTGGTGATTACATCCACGCTGCAAACCGGTGTGGCAATGTATAGGTTGTCGTTTCCGTCACGATTACTGGAGAAGAAGCCGATGTTTTTCGCTGTGTTGAAGCTGAAAGCGAAATCATCTTTGGGCGAGTTGATCGGAAGACCTACATTCTTGGCTTCTGCGTCACCCTGCTTAACCATGAATACATCAAGTCCGCCGAAACCCTTACGCCCATCAGAAGAGAAGAAAAGCGTGTTATCGTCAGTAATTGATGGGAAACTCTCATTGCCGGGCGTATTAACGATTTTGCCTGCATTTTCAGGAGTTCCGAAACTGCCGTCTGCTGCAACGGCAACTTTCCATATATCAATTCCACCTTCCCCGCCTGGCATATCAGAGGAGAAATACAGTGTTTTTCCATCTTTGCTCAAGCTTGGGTTTGCCGTAGAATAGGTTTTATTGTTGAAAGAAACTTCTTTGACATTACCCCATTTCTCGCCGTCTTTAGTAGCCTTGAAAATATAAACCTGACCTTGTCTCAGTTTGTTCTTTTTGTCCTTTACGAATTCTTTTTCTTTAAAACTTTCGCTGGCGAAGTACATGGTGTTTCCGTCTGCACTGATCGTAGCCGGTCCGTCATGCCATCTCGAATTCAGCTCGGAAACCGGCTGTGGTTCGCCGAAAGTACCCTCAGCGGTCATTACGGAGCTGTACAAGTCCAGGAAAGGTTCTTCATTCCAGCCGTATTTCTTCTTGCCCTTACTTCTTGCAGAGGTGAAATACAAATGATTGTCAGCTGTCAGTACGGCACCAAAATCAGATTTTTCACTGTTGATACTCATATTTTTAAGATCATACAGTTTTTGCTGGTTGCGCAATTTCGGCAGGTAATCAGGATCTTTTTTGAATTCGATGGCGCGCTGGTCATTCGGTGCTTTCGCAGCAAAAGTTTTCATCTGCTTGTTGGCTTCCTCATACTTACCATCAGATTTTAGCATCTGCGCATATTTGTAATAAACTTCAGCATCCTGTGGTGTTTCGACTACTTTGGCATACCATCTGGCTGCCTCCTTGTAATTGAATACGTTGTAATAGCTTTCAGCAAGCTGGCTGTACACGTAAGGATCGCCCTTGCCCTCATCCACAAGTTTTTTGTATGCTTCAGCGGCATCAACATACTCGAGACGGAGGTATAATTTATCGGCAGCTTCAGTATCCTTATTCTGCGCTATTAATGTATTTGCAGCGAATACTAAAATCAATACTATATATAATTTTTTCATTATCGGAGTGGCTATTAGGTTAGAAATATCTTGGTGAGCGTGATACCTTTTTCGGGAAGTTCAAATCGAAGAGCAGTATGATCTCGTGTGATGAGGTGGTTACGGTCTTCAGATCTGAAATAATGTGGTCGTAGGCATAACCGATCCTCAGGTTTGGGTTGATGGCATAATTGACCATTGCACCGAAGCTGTCGTCCACGCGGTAGGTGGCGCCGATTTCGAACTTCTCGTTGAAGAGGAAGTTGGTCGAAACGTCGACCGAGCTTGGCGAGTTGAATGCCGACTTAAGCATCGCGAAGGGCTTGAATTTCACCGTCGGGCTCAGGTCGAACACGTAACCTCCCGTAAGGAAGTAGTGCTGTGTCTCTGTGCCGTACTTAATCCCGTTGTAATCAAGGTGGTTTGCCTTAAGCATGTTCGGCACCGAGAAGGCCACATAGTAGCGGTTGGTGTAATAGAAGAATCCCGCTCCGAAGTTCAGGTATACGTTGTTGGTGTCCTCACGGAAGGCATCGTCATTAAGGTCTGGAAGGCTTGGGGAAATCTCGCTGTTGAGCCCTATCCTTTGGAATGTTGCCCCTGCCTTAAGTCCCAGGGCAAGGCGATGCTCGCCGCCAAGGTTCAGCGTATAGGAGAAGTCGCCATAGGCGTTCTGTTCCTTCACCGGGCCAATCTCATCGGAGATCAGCGAGAGGCCCACGCCCACATTTTTCCCCACAGGGGTAGATCCCGAGAACGAGAACGTCGATGGTGCGCCATCCACGTTAACCCACTGCTTGCGGTACAGAAGCCCAAAGGAGAGGTTCTCCTTGGATCCGGCATAGGCGGGGTTCATTACGTTCATGTTATACATGTACTGCGTATAGTGGGGGTCCTGCTGTGCGCGCGCGTCGATTAATGCAAGCAGGAATAATAAGGCGGCTAATTGTATTTTCTTCATCTCTTTGATTTGTTATTTCATTTGGTTGTAGAAGCCGCCCCGAAGGGCGGCGTATCCTTTTTTCCTGTCTGGGGGTTATCGGTTAATGTAAACCCATCCGGTCTTCTGCTCGCCGTCGGCCTTGTCTATCACGTAGAAGTAAGTACCGTCAGGAAGCTCGTCACCGGAATTGTCCTGGCCTACCCACTGCTTGGTGTAGTTTGAGTACTCATACACCACCGTTCCGTAGCGGTTAAAGATGCTCAGGTGTTTCACGTTTAGCGTCGTCAAATCGAAAGAGTCATTCTTGGTATCGTTATTCGGTGAGATACCTTTCTGGATGGTACAGGAAATATCATCAATTGAAATCGGTTCCGCAGTAATACAACCATCGACTGTGGTGATCGTTAGGGTATAAGTCCCAACGGATTTCAAAATGATTGAGGTGTTATCGGGTCCTGCAACAAAATTAGGTCCGGACCAACTGTAATTAGTTGTCAATGGATCAAAAGATGAATTCAATGGAATTGCAGATATGACATAGTCATTACCGTCACAACCTGTAACGAAGTCAATGATTGATTCCTGAATAATAGTTACCGGAGCACTTGCTTCGAAAAGCTCACAACCGCCTGAGGGTTGAATTGTATATTTCACAGTATAATTTCCAGCGGTACTGGCGGAAGGGTTAATAGCTCCCGTTGCACCATCAATAAACAATCCTGCGGGTTCAGATGTAAAGCTTCCTCCGTCAGGAGCAGTCCTGATTACGTTTTCAAGAGTAGACGTCTTGCAGAAAGGTTCGTTATAGGCAATTGTTCCTGAGCGCGATTCAGTGATGGTAATTGTTGCCGTCTGCGTATCGCCAGGGCAAACACCAGAACCATTGACTTGATTTTGCACAGTATAAACTCCAGGAGTACTGGTTGCTAAGGTGACGACACCTGTATTAAGGTCTAATGATAATCCAGCGGGTTCGGCGCTGAACTGTCCAGCTTCACCCTCACCAATAAACGTTGGACTAACAGTACCCAGGTCTGAACAATAAGTGCTATTGGCACCGTAATTAAATTCGGCAGAAACGGGCTCGTTAATCGTCAGTTGACGTGAGACAGGTAGTGGTGTACATCCACCACCAGGTGTAATTGTATTGGTTATAGTGTAAATTCCCGCAGGGGATGCATCAATATTAACCTCACCAGTGGCCGGATCAATAACCAATGTATTCGGTATCGCACTGAATGTTCCCGCGACACCTGTAATGGTTGGTGAAGCTATAGTTCCAGCTCCCTTACAAAATGCATCCGGAGTGTAATCAAAAGTTGCTACCGCAAGAGGTGTTACAATCAGGTTTACCGGAACAACAGAGAAACATGTCGCCAGTGCTACGCTTTCGACCCTGATGTAAATGATTTTGTCAACGGTTGTGACATACGGTGTGGAAAGATCGATTGTATTTGCAGCGTCGACAGTTGCGTCTCCTTCATCTTCATAATAAGTGACGATGTAATCTTCCGGTGTTAATCCACCCAAAACCGGTAATGTTAATGTGTTAAGATCAAAGTTAGGATCGTCTTCACAGCGCTCATAGTCTTCAGGCGTTACGGTTTCGATTACCGGCCCAAGAACCACAACAATTTCATCTTCTACAGGGTTTACACCACAGGAACCTTTAACGATATAAGTTCCTGATTGCGTTACAGTCAAGGTAGGCCCTGTAGCATTTGGAATAGGAGCACTGTTTTCATCATTAAAGAACCATTGGTATGTACCAGGGACGTTGTCGAGATCTTCGATTCCTTCAAGTGCATTTAGTTCAACACTTTCGGCACATATCGCAATGTCATCTCCCAGGTTAACGTCACAACAAACTGTGGTTCCTATTTCCGGATCGTTTGGAGCGTAATTGGTCTGTACCAGCCTGATAAAACCGGGCGCACCGTTAAAATTTGTAACCAGGATCACGTAAAATTGTCCTGCAACAGCGTTGTTGATGGTTAGCGTTTCTGTAAAGCTTCCGTCGTAACTACAATCTACAATATTTCCAAATGGATAGAAGTCAGGATCGTTTGTATTATTTGGACATGATGGACAATCAGCAAATGCGATTTCGTCACAGCTGTCTTCAGAGTCAAATGGTCCCCAGGCCACAAAGTCAACGTCAAGGTTTTGTCCAACCGGATTTCCATCGACGTCAAATTGGGTGTTCTGAAGTATGTTGAATACGAGATCCCCCGAATTGCTGATATGCAGGTAATAATAAGTTGGGTTTGGAATGGATCCCAAACAGGCAATCTGTGCACCATTAGGAATGCCAGAGGTATTTTCATAAATGTAAGGATCATCTTCTGATGCACCACAGAAAGGTTCAGCGTTATCACAGGTCGAAACAGATTTTACACAAATGTCAAATACTACAACCTGGCTTGTTGTTGCGTTAGACCATACACGGATGTAATAAGTTTGCCCAATCACGAAGTTATTTGCAGTGCTGGTTAAATCGTTTGCATCACTGCAATATTTGAGCGTCAAACTTCCGCAAGAACCGGTATAGACAGCATGGTTGAGGTTAGTTGTTGTTCCTTCTACATTTAACAATGAAATGATCTGTTGAGGAGAGACGGCTGTAAACGTAAACCAGACATCATCGTCTTTACCAGTCAGACAGCTGTTTGGTGCGCCGGTAGAACCGGTTGCTCCGATCAAATTTCCAGGCGTCGTCAATGTACACTTAGGTGTGAGGTTTGGTGTAATGTCAATTGCAGCGGCACATTCATCATTTGTAGCCGGCGGCGGTGGGGTGCTCACGCAAACGTTAAATGTTGCGGATTGTCCCGCTGTGGTTCCGGCCGTATATACCCTGATATAATAAACCTGCCCAGGTGTTAAACCGGTTGCAACGCTCTCAGTTGGTGCACTACAATATAGTTTTACCAGATTATCACAAGGTCCTGAGAAAAGTGCGTGGTTGAGCACAACCGTTGCAGAAGTTCCAACAATATCATTAATATCGATGATATGGATATTATTTGTAGCAGTGAAGCTAAACCATACATCGTCATCAGTTCCGCCGCAGGCAGTTCCGGTAACTGCAGGAAGAGAAGGGGATGCCCCTAACGTGTTTCCGGCAGTATTCAGTGTAGGATTACACTCCCACACAGGATTAACCGCTACGTTTGCTGCATTGATGCATTCATCATTAACCGGAGGGGAAGTAATGCACAAATCAAACTTAACGGACTGTGCTAAATTTGCAGCTAATGTATAAACCCTTATATAGTAAGTCTGACCCGGGGTTAGGCCGGTAGCGTTACTGCTTAATGCAGTGCTGCAATAAAGCTGCGTGAACGCGCCACATGTTCCTGAGAAAACACTGTGATTAATTTTTGCTGTAGCAGGAGTACCTACGAGATTACTAAAATTAATCGTTTGCGATGTCGATCCTGCAACAAATGAGTACCAAATATCATCATCTGTAGTTGCACAGCCTGTACCTACGCCAGGAAGGGCATCTGTATCGGTTGCATTTGCACCATAGGTATTACCACTTACAGGAGGGAGGGTACAAGCCTGTCCGGTATTTACCGGGACAGGAATGGCATTCACACATAAGTTATTTACAGGGGTAGTCACTCCAATTATTGGGCTCAATATCGTCCAAGTACTGGATTCCGTGTCGGAACAAAGTGATTTGATATAAAAAGTATATGACGTTGATGGGTTTAAACCTGTTACTGTATAAGGATTTGTAACGGGAGAAATGGTTGCCGTAGTAGCCGGATCGTTAATTGGTGGATCACCGCCTGTTTCGACGTAATAA
>CALRKC020000158.1:0-6103 GCA_943367895.1 Erythrobacter sanguineus
TGGTCGGTCTACAATTACCATTACCGATTCGGTCGCACATGAGTCTAATAAGGCACTATTATTCTGGAACTTCCTCATAGGTTATTGGGATGTGTTCCTGCTGTTTTTCGTGATGCTCGCTCTTTGGATTTATCTATACCGGAAAGTAAAAGTTAAACCGGACCGTATCCTGTTCTACGGGCGATACTTTATCGCTTCTACCTTGGGTTTCCTTTTGATTGCAACGCTTACAATAGGCGGGATGCGCGGTGATTTCAAAAAGAGCACGCGCCCAATCAACCTAATTGATGCAAGCCGCTACGTGCGAGAAGCCAGCCAGGCTGATGTTGTTATGAATACACCGTTTGCGATCATTCGTACCATGTTCAGCAACAGTTTTAAGAAAGTGAACCTCGTTTCAAAAGCACAGGTCGATGCGCTTGTCGTGCCGGTAAAGGAGTACCACAACAATCCGCCGACGAAGCCCAATGTGGTCATCTTTATCCTCGAAAGCAACGGTCGTGAATACTTCGGTAGTTTTAACAGGGATACCAAAATCCCGAATTATAAAGGTTATACGCCATTTGTGGATTCGCTCGCACAGCACAGCCTGATTTTTACCAATGCGTATTCGAACGGATATAAATCGATACATGCGGTATCTTCAATTCTCGCGGGGATTCCGTCATTTAAGGACGCGTTTACTTCTTCGCCTTATCCGAAACAGCCGACCGAGTCTTTGGTTTCCACATTGGAAAGTGAAGGTTACTCGACCTCGTTTTTCCATGGCGCGCCAAACGGATCGATGGGCTTCCTGGGTTATTCCAATATCCTCGGAACAGATCGGTATTTCGGAAAAACGGAATACAACAACGATGCCGACTTCGATGGGGTTTGGGGTATTTGGGATGAGCCGTTCTTTCAGTATTTTAATCGCGAATTGGGCAGGCAAAAACAGCCATTTCTGGCTACGATGTTTTCTGTGTCGTCACATGAGCCTTATATAGTACCGGCGAAGTATGAGGGAAAATTCCCCAAAGGGACTGTCAACATCCACCAATGCATCGGCTATACGGATTATGCGCTGAAGCAGTTCTTTGCAAAAGCGAAATCGCAGCCGTGGTTTAAGAATACCATTTTCATCCTCGTTGGGGACCATGGGAATACCATATACTATGATGAGTATAAAAAAGAATTCAATAAAAATGCGGTAGCGATGATGATTTACCGTCCGGATGGTAAGTATGTAGGTGTGAATAAAGATTATGCGCAGCAGATTGATCTTTACCCTACCGTACTCGACATGATTGGCTATCAAAAGCCTTTCAGGAGCTGGGGACGAAGCCTGATCAGTGATACGAAAGTGCCGCCGTTTGTGGTGAAATACTCCGCGAATCATTATGAATTCATGTCCGGCAATTACATCTGTACTTTTGACGGGAAGAAGGCAGTTGGTTTTTATGCCAAAGATGATAAAGGCATGACACGCAACCTGATTGCGAATCGCAATTCCGAGATGAACCTCTTAGAGCTTCGGTGTAAAGCTTTTATTCAGGATTATATGGATCGGGTGATTGATAAGCGCCTTAGCGGTGAGACGATGAAGTAGTGCGCTTCTCGAAACGCTGGCTTTCGCAAGCTGCAGCAGGCTACTCGAAGTGACAGCTCGTACGACAAGTGTATTAAGAAGATGGTGCGCTATGAGCCGCAGTTTTGGCGGGTGCCGATTCGCCTGTACTGATGTTGAAGTCACCGTTGCCTGCGATGGCGAGCAAAATAGCAACCAGTACAATAAACATCAGTAAGAAGGACATCAGGTAAAAAACGAAAATACGCCAGGAATACGCCAGTACTTTGTAATGTCCTTTCGCCGCATTCCAGTAAACCCATACCGGCCAGAACAATATTACCGCAGCCAAGAATGCGATGAAGTAACCGAAAAAGTCGGGAAGCCAGGTGCTTACAAAGCTCATCACGATAAACAACGTAGCGATAATAAGCTTGCCCAACAGGCAGATTCCACCAATGATGAAGTGTTCGGCTAAATTCAATTTCATTCTCCGGAATATCACAAATGCGCTGATTGATAGGATGGGTACGATGCCAAGCAGAATGAACTTGATGTTTTTATCAAAGAAATCGACAATGTCCTGTGAAGTTTTGTTGGCGGTTTTGACCGAACTCGAATCACCTGAAATGGAATCCAGGAAGTGGCTCAGCAACAGATTAAAACCAATTACCAATAAACACAGGTAGAACACATTGTAGTAACGTATGCGTTTCCCTGAAATATAGTCGAGCGCTGCCTTCCCGGGCCTTACAATGGCTTCCTTAATCGTAAAAAGAATGCCGCGTTCGAGATGCCATACACCGTGAAGCATGTCATGTAAAACGAAATGCCTTAGGACGATGCGATGTGTATCGGTTTTCTGACCGCAGTCGGCGCAGAATCTACTTTGTACGGGCTGACCGCAATTCAGACAATGGGAAGCACTCATGTTTTTTGGTTTTGGCAGGTTAAAAGTAAAAAAAGGCTTCCATTAATGAAAGCCTTTTTAGGAGATTTAAAGTTGAAAACTTAGCAAAGTCTGAAAGTCCCAGGACTGTAAAACAATGCTGATAATTTTACAATCTTACAGCGCAGTGGTCTTATAATCCATCAGTCATTAAAGAATTGATGAACCTGTACCCTCAGCCCGGTACCCTGAACCTTTTTCAATCCAAAGCCTTGCATTTACAAACGCCCGGTGCCATGGTGAAACTTCGTCATTTCGTCCATCGGGATAATTCGCCCAGTTCCATTGGAATGTAGAACGCTCGATATGCGGCATCATTACAAGGTGGCGGCCGTCATTGCTCGCCATCATGGCAATATCGTAATGGGAACCGTTCGGGTTTGCCGGGTAACCTTCATAAGCGTATTTCGCAACCACATCATAACGGTCCTCGCTGTAAGGCAGTTCGAACTTTCCTTCACCATGCGAAATCCAGACGCCAAGCGTGCTTCCCGCCAATGAAGACAACATTACCGAACTGTTCTCCTGGACTTTCACTGACGTGAATCCGCTTTCGTGTTTGCGGGAATCGTTGTGTTTCATCTTCGGTTTCTCGGCATGATCAGGATTGATCAATCCCAATTCAATGAACAACTGGCAACCGTTACAAATTCCAACGGATAAAGTATCTGCTCTTTTGAAGAAATTATCCAATGCAGCTTTTGCTTTTTCATTATACAGAAACGCACCGGCCCACCCTTTCGCGGATCCAAGGACATCAGAATTCGAAAAACCTCCGACGGCACCAATAAACTGAATATCTTCGAGTGTTTCACGTCCGGAAATCAGATCGGTCATGTGGACATCCTTAACATCAAATCCGGCGAGGTACATCGCATTGGCCATTTCGCGCTCCGAATTACTTCCTTTTTCACGGATGATTGCTGCTTTAGGGCGTGGCTTGAATGAAACTATCACCGGTTTCTTGCCATCAAAATCTGTTGGAAAAACAAATCGTAAGGGTTGGTTTTTATAATTATCAAAACGCTCTTTGGCTTTCTTAGGCCCTGATTGTTTCTGGTCTAATAAATAAGACGTTTTATACCACGTATCTCTTGTTTCAGCTATGTTAAAAGACAATTGGTCGTTGTTATTTTTGATATTTAACGTATTGCTTTCAGTTGCTTTACCGATAGTAAAGATCTCGATATTGTTCGTTTGGAAAACATTTTCAACACTGTCATCAGCCTGGAATACCAAACCGATATTCTCCGAGAAAAGTAATTTTACGGTATCGCTTTCGCGGATGCTGCTCAGATCCAGTTCAGCCCCGAGATTTACATCGGCAAAACACATTTCCAGTAATGTGGTGATCAATCCGCCACTTCCGATATCATGTCCCGCATATATTTTACCGTCGCGAATGAGCTCCTGAATTACATTGAAAGCCGTCTTAAATGATTTTGTATCCAGGATTGTCGGTGCATCAGTACCGATTTTATTCAATGTTTGTGCAAACGACGAACCGCCCAGTTTGTGTTTGTCGTTGGAAAGATTTAAATAGTAAATATTCCCGCCGTTTTTCTTCAATACCGGTTCTACAACTGCAGTGATGTCGTTGCAATTTGCTGCTGCAGAAATGATGACAGTGCCCGGCGCAATCACATCGCCATCGGGATATTTCTGTTTCATTGAAAGCGAATCTTTTCCGGTTGGGATGTTGATGCCTAAGTCGATGGCAAAATCTGAACAGGCCTGGACCGCTTCATACAAACGCGCATCTTCGCCTTCGTTTTTACACGGCCACATCCAGTTAGCAGAAAGTGAAACGCTTTTCAGTCCGTCTTTTAAAGGTGCCCATACTATGTTGGATAAGGCTTCGGCAATTGCATTCCGGCTTCCCGCAGCAGGGCTTATCAACGCAGCAACAGGCGCGTGGCCTATTGAAGTGGCAATACCTTCTTTTCCCAAATAATCCAAAGCCATTACACCTACATTGTTCAGTGGCAATTGTAATGGGCCTGCACACTGTTGTTTGGCCACTTTTCCGCCTACGCAACGGTCTACTTTATTCGTCAGCCAGTCTTTACAGGCAACGGCTTCCAATTGAAGTACATTGTCAAGATACGTATTGATATGGCTGACATCATAATGCAAATCCTGGTAATTGCGCTCAATCTTCGTATCGTTCATCACCACTTTCGGAGAACTTCCGAACATATCGCTTAGTGCTAAATCCATAGGTTTCGCACCGGTTTTCTCTGACTCAAACGTGAAACGGTGGCTTCCGGTTACATCTCCCACGGCGTACATTGGCGAACGCTCGCGCTCGGCAACCCTTTCCAGCATTTCAATATCATCCTCGCTGATAACAAGTCCCATGCGTTCCTGTGATTCATTGCCGATGATTTCCTTTGCAGAAAGCGTAGGGTCACCTACAGGCAGTTTATCCAGATTGATGTGTCCGCCGGTTTCTTCCACCAATTCGGAAAGGCAGTTTAAATGCCCGCCCGCACCATGGTCATGAATGGAGATAATCGGGTTATTGTCGCTTTCTACGAACGCACGTATAGCATTGGCAGCACGTTTTTGCATTTCAGGGTTGGAACGCTGGATGGCATTCAATTCAATTCCTGAACTGAACGCACCGGTATCTGCGGAGGAAACGGCAGCGCCGCCCATCCCGATACGGTAGTTTTCTCCGCCAAGAATGACGATTTTATCTCCTTTGACAGGTTTCTTTTTAATGGATTGTTCTGTTTTTCCGTAGCCGATTCCGCCCGCCTGCATGATTACTTTGTCATAACCCAGTTTACGGTTCGCTTCTTCATGCTCGAATGTCAGGACAGAGCCGCTAATCAGCGGTTGCCCGAACTTATTTCCAAAGTCAGAAGCACCATTCGACGCTTTAATCAGGATATCGATGGGGGTCTGGTACAGCCATTTCCTTTCAGGCATGCCATTTTCCCATTCACGCGAATTTTCCAATCTGGAATAAGCAGTCATATATACCGCAGTCCCCGCCAATGGCAAAGAGCCCTGTCCGCCTGCAAGCCTGTCGCGGATCTCACCGCCAGAGCCGGTAGCAGCACCATTAAAAGGTTCTACTGTAGTAGGGAAATTATGGGTTTCCGCTTTCAGGGAAATAACGGAATCAAAGTTCTTTGTTTCATAGAAATCGGGCTTGTCTCCTGACTTCGGGGCAAATTGCTGTACCGTTGGGCCTTTAATAAAAGCCACATTGTCTTTATAAGCAGAGACGATATCGTTGGGGTTTTCGGCAGAGGTCTTCTTGATAAGTTTAAACAGTGAAGATGGCTGCTCTTTACCATCAATCACAAATGTACCGTTGAATATCTTGTGGCGGCAATGTTCGGAATTGACCTGTGAGAAACCAAAAACTTCAGAGTCGGTCAGTTTCCTGTCAATCCTGACGGATAATTTATTTAGATAATCCACTTCTTCATCGCTGAGCGCAAGTCCATCAGATTTATTAAAAGTGGCAATATCGTCAATTTCCTTTATGGGTTCAGGCGCTATATTGATGGTGAAAATCTCCTGGTTGAGCGTATTAAACTTCTGCGAAAGCATCGGATCAAAATCAGTGAAATCAGCAGTTGCTTTATGAA
>CALRKC020000159.1:0-6079 GCA_943367895.1 Erythrobacter sanguineus
AATCAGGGGATGCCCGACAAATTCCACCGGAAAATGATGCTTCTTTTCATAGAAATCCTTTTCAAACGGCAGTATCACAAAAAGCTTGTCCACATCACGCCGGATATCCTTGATCCTGTTTTCTTTCCAGGCCCAGATTTGTGGGGAAATATAATAATATGTCTTATAACCAAGTGGTTTGGCCCATTTGGCAATCCGCATGTTAAACCCGGGGTAGTCAATGAAAATAATGGCATCCGGCTTGAAATCAGCGATGTCTGCCTTACACAATTTTATGTTGTCGAAAATCGTCCGCAGGTTCGCCACCACTTCAGCAAAACCCATAAAAGCAAGCTCGCGGTAGTGTTTTACCAGGGTCCCGCCCACCGACTGCATCAGGTCGCCGCCCCAAAAACGGATATCGGCAGCCGGATCTTCGCGATACAACGCCTTCATGAGGTTTGAACCGTGCAAATCCCCCGATGCTTCTCCTGCAATAATGTAATATTTCATGAATCAGACGAATATGGTAGCAATAGCCAGGATAGCCGTAGCCGCTATCACACCCCAGGCCATATCTTTTTTGCTTTTGAGTAATATAAAAAATGCGCCGATATTCAACACAGCGCCAATCGTGATCACTTTGCCCAGCTGTCCGGTGACCAGCATCGCGTCAATGCCTTCCCTGAAATTGAAATCCGTAAAAGCGATTATAAAGACATAAGTCCCGATAAGTGCCGTTGCAATCCCAATCAGGATGCCGAATATAAAATGCAGTTTATTCATTGATTTTCCATGAGTTTAGTTCTTGTATAGCGTGATGCGCAGTCATGTCATAATGTACCGGTACGACCGAAATGTAGCCGTTCGCCAAAGCCCATTCATCGGTGTCCTCGCCCTCATCCTGGTTTACAAATTCTCCAGTCAGCCAGTAGTAATCCTTGCCCTGAGGGGTCTGGCGCCTGTCAAATTTCTCCATCCAGATGGCTTTCGCCTGGCGGCAGATCTTAATGCCCTTAATCTCATTCTCGTTCAATTTAGGGATATTGACGTTCAAAATCGTGCCATTCGAAAGACCATTTTCCAAAACATGTGAAGCGATCTTTTTTATGAACTTACGGGCCTGCCCAAAATCAGCATTCCAGTCGTAATCCAGCAATGAAAATCCAATTGCGGGTATACCTTCAATCCCTGCTTCGACCGCCGCACTCATCGTGCCTGAATAAATCACATTGATCGACGAGTTCGATCCGTGGTTAATTCCGGAAACGCATAAATCAGGCTTCCTATGGAGGATTTCATTGACCGCAAGCTTGACACAGTCAACAGGCGTGCCGGAGCAGCTGTATTCCGGTCCGTTTTCCTCTGAAATCTTATTCAGGTATATCATGTTGTTAATCGTGATGGCGTGACCCATCGCGCTCTGCGGTTTGTCCGGAGCCACAACGATGACTTCGCCCAATTCGTTCATAATATCGATAAGCATCCGGATTCCCGGCGCAATTATACCATCATCGTTTGTAACTAAAATTAGTGGTTTCAGACTCATTTGTTTTATTTGGCAGCTAATCCCGCTTTCGTCTTTATGTTTTTTAAGGATATGCCTTTGCTGTCGCTGCGGCTTACCTTTAGAAAAGCACATCTGCTCACACGAGCGGAGCGAACTGGCGAAGCAATCGGGGCGGGGTTAATTCTAAATTTTTATGTGAAACAGAAAGAAAAATCGTCGCTAAAATAAGCATTTTTACCCTGAACTTGCTATTTTAGCATGTTTAACAAAAAATTATATGACGTCAAAAATCATTGGCACGGTTTTTACGTAATTTTAGGCGCAAAATTGATGAATGCAATTATGAATTTTATGAAAAGAAACTATAAAGTATTGCTGATTGTCGCTGCATTATCTGTGGCACTATGGAGCTTTATCCCCAAGTCGGACAAGGCTGATCCTGAAAAAGACAAATTGTTGTTGGAATTATTAGCTTTCGTCATCAATAAAGGACATTATGCGCCAAAAGATATCGATGATAATTTTTCCAAAGTAGTCTACAAAGACTATCTGACTGCGCTCGATCCTTCCAAAAGGTTTTTCCTGCAATCCGATATCGATGAGTTTTCAAAATACGAAAACCTGATTGACGATGCTGTTAAAAATAAGGATTTGACATTTTTTGATCTTACATACAACCGCCTCATCGAACGCATGGAAGAAAGCAAAAGCTACTATAAGGAAATCCTTGCAAAACCTTTCGACTACAACGTTGATGAGAGTTTTAACATCGATTACGACAAGACACCTTATGCAAAATCAACTGCTGAACTGAAGGAAAAATGGCGCAAGCAAATCAAGCTTTCTACCTTGTCATCATTGGCCGATCGCTTGAAAATACAGGAGGATAAACAAAATGGTATCACGGAAGATCCGGTAGCAGATGAAGAAGATGAGACACCCGATCCGACCGCAAAGACCCCGGTGAAAGACGAGGCACCCAAATCTTTTGAGGAACTTGAAAAGGAAACCCGTGAAAACTCACTGAAGTCACTGAATGAATATTTCGGGTTCATTAAAGATTTGAACCGTGAGGATTATTTTTCTGTATTCGTAAATGTGATTGCCGAAACTTTTGATCCCCATACATCGTATTTTGCGCCTGAGGACAAAGACAAATTTGACATGAGCATTTCGGGTAAATTCGACGGAATTGGCGCAAGGCTTCAGAAAAAAAATGACTTTACCGAAATTACGGAGCTGATTTCAGGCGGGCCTGCCTGGAGAGGCAAAGAACTTGAGCCCGGCGATGTTGTACTTAAGGTAGGGCAGGGGAAAGAAGAGCCTGTTGATGTAGTTGGGATGCGTATTGACGATGTAGTTAAGAAAATCAAGGGGCCAAAAGGTACCGAAGTACGCCTGACCGTCAAAAAAGTTGATGGTTCTATGAAAGTAATTTCCATTATACGCGATGTTGTCGAAATCGAAGAAACTTATGCCAAATCGAGTATCGTTAAGAAAGACGGCAAATTGTACGGTGTGATTTACCTTCCTAAATTTTATATCGACTTTGAAAATAAAGACAGCCGTGACGCGGCGAAAGACGTTGCCATAGAAATTGACCGACTTAAAAAACAAGGCATCCAGGGATTGGTATTTGATGTTCGTGATAATGGCGGCGGTTCTTTGCGTACCGTTGTGGATATCGCAGGATTGTTTATCGATCAGGGTCCAATTGTTCAGGTAAAATCTACCGGAAAGAACAAAGAAGTCCTTCCGGATACCGACAGTCGGGTGCAATGGGATGGCCCATTGGTCGTAATGGTCAACAATTTTTCAGCTTCAGCATCAGAAATTCTTGCGGCAGCAATACAGGATTACAAACGTGGAGTAATCATTGGAAGCAAACAATCCTATGGAAAAGGGACCGTGCAGAATGTCATCGACCTGAATCAATTTGTACGCAACAGCGGTACAGGTGATTTGGGTGCACTAAAAACCACTACGCAAAAATTCTACAGGATCAATGGTGGTTCTACCCAGCTGAAGGGCGTTTCCAGTGATATTGAAATGCCGGATAAATATTCCTATATTGAAGTGGGTGAACGGGATTCTGAAAATGCCATGCCATGGGATAAGATCGACCCTGCAAAGTATACCCCCTGGGACAGGCAGCCAAATTTCGAAAGGGCGATTGCCAACAGTAAAAAACGCGTTGCACAGAGTCAGCAGTTCAAACTGATAGACGACAATGCAAAATGGCTTGGTAAACGCAAAGACGAGAACGACTACAGCCTCAATATTAATAAATTCAGAAAGGAACAGGAAAGCATCAAGGCTGAGAATAAAAAGTATAAGGTAATAAGCGATTATAAGACCAATCTTGAATTTACTTCGTTGCCGTATGAAACGGCTCAAATGGAAAAAGATGAAGTGCTGAAAGAGAAAAGGAAAAGGTGGCATGAGAGCCTGGCTAAGGATGCCTATGTGGAAGAAGCGCTAAACGTGCTTTCCGATCTGCAGGATACCGGCGCCAAGCCGACGGTAAACCTTAAGAAAAGGGAAAAAATGGTGAAGTCCTAAAGGCGTAAGTTTTTGATGAGCGAAACCAATCAGTCACTGACCAGTATAGCGCTCCGGAAATTCAAAAAGAATTTCTGGGGCGTTTTCAGTTTGGCATTTATCCTGATCGTCATGCTGCTGGCAGTTTTCGCTTATGTGCTGGCGCCCGATAATTCGGAAAACGCCAACCAGATGCATTTGTCCATTCATTCAAAAAAACCCGGATTTGAAGTGAACATGCTTTCGGTTCCTTCTGAGGGAAAAACGAAAAAGACCCTGTCAGGTTACTTCTTTGGCTTTCCGAACACCGTGAATGAAATTCCCATCAGCAACTACGAATTGAAAGGGGATTCGATTGTTTACCAGGAATACAATGATGATGCTTCGGTAAAAATTATCAAGTCGGTTGGTCTTGATAAATTTCGTGGCTACAAGGACATTCGCAAAGTCGAGGGCGATTTTATCAAAACGCGGTCATTCATTTTAGGCACCGACAAATACGGCAGGGATGTACTCAGCCGAATGCTTGTAGGCTCCCGGGTGTCGCTTTCTATCGGATTTGTTGCCGTCTTCATCTCACTCGTAATTGGAATTTTTTTCGGAGCGATCGGTGGTTATTTCGGCGGCAGGATTGATGCGTTCGTGATGTGGCTGGTTAATATCATCTGGTCGATACCGACTTTATTGCTGGTGATTGCAATCACGCTCGCACTCGGCAAAGGTTTCTGGCAGGTTTTCGTTGCGGTCGGATTAACGATGTGGGTTGAAGTCGCCCGTGTCTTCCGCGGACAGGTTATCAGTGTCAGAGAAATGCAATATGTAACCGCTTCGCGCGCGCTGGGATATGGTAATTTCAGGATCATCTTCAATCATATACTGCCTAATATTATGGCGCCGGTAATTGTGATTTCAGCGGCTAATTTTGCCTCAGCGATTCTCGTGGAAAGTGGATTAAGCTTCCTTGGCCTTGGCGCTCAGCCCCCGGTTCCCAGCTGGGGTAGTATGATAAAAGACCATTACAGTTATATTATTTTAGGAAAACCATATCTGGCCATGGTTCCCGGAATTGCCATTATGCTGGTGACTTTGGCGTTTATGATGACAGGCAACGCACTGCGCGACGCCCTTGATGTGAAATCTTCTTAGCGTTCTTAGGGTATTTACTAAAAATACGTTTATAGAGCAGCATGAATTAAATCGAAGAAGCGAATTCGTGATTAAGAATTTTTAGATTAACGAAAACTGCTACTACAGACTAATTTACCATTCATTTACCTTATTGGCGTCCATCTTGACGAAAATAAAAATCAGTACTGTAAAGCCCCAAAGTCCGGAACCGCCATAAGAAAACATCGGCAGTGGCACTCCGATGGTAGGGAACAATCCCATCACCATGGTTATATTGACAAAAAAGTGTATGAATAATATGGAGGCGACGCAATAGCCATAGACCCGGCTGAACTTGGTCTTCTGTCGCTCGGCCATATAGATGATTCGTACAATCAGTCCGATAAAAAGCAATACGACGGTCATAGATCCGGCAAATCCCCATTCTTCGCCAACGGTCGTAAAGATATAATCGGTATGCTGTTCCGGTACAAACCCACCCTTGGTTTGTGTGCCTTCGAGGTAACCCTTGCCTAAAAAACCTCCAGATCCGATGGCTATTTTAGACTGGTTCAGGTTATACCCGATTCCTTTGTCGTCGACTTTTTTCCCAAGCAGGATATTAAAGCGGTCACGGTGGTGTTGCTGGAAAACATTGTCAAAAACATAACTTGTAGAAACTGTAAATCCGGACACCAATATCAGCATGATCCCGCTGAAGAGTATATTTCGGTTTACGATTCTGGTTCTTAGGTAAATAAACCCAATGACTACAGCGGCGATAAGAATAATGTACACAGTAGACATGAGCAGGCTCATCACAAACAGGATCATCGCGATAAAACCAGTCCATAAATACCATGACGGTAAGCCTTCACGGTATAATACGAAAAAGAAAACCATAAAGATCAATGCGCTTCCGGGGTCATGCGGGGCAATCAG
>CALRKC020000160.1:0-6063 GCA_943367895.1 Erythrobacter sanguineus
GGCCTGTATTTTCTCCGGTTCAATGATTTCGTGGCTGATATCCCAGGCACCGCTTTGCCTGATTATAAAATCATCGTGGATAAAGATACGGTTATTCCTGAATTTAAAATACTGCAGTAAACTTAGTACCGCAACATAGATTGCGACAAAATAGTACAGGCTGTTGTTTTCGGTATTGCTGTAGTATTTTATGATGAAAAATCCGCCAACCGGAATGACGATGGTCAGGAAAATGGAAAATACGAGTTTACGCCAGTTTGGCCTGAGCATGAGTCCTTTCTGCGGAAGCGTATGGAATAACAGTTTTAATATTTCATCGCGTTCGCCCGGACTGCAGCCCGGAATCTCGATGGCCGTGTTTTTTTGTTCCTTTTCCCCGCTGGTGGCCTGGCGTATGCGCAATTGCAATATCCCCATCTTCTTTTGGAAATAATTTTGTGTCGCGACCGCAATCTGGACTTTCTCCGGTTTTAATATGGTGCTTTTTGAATTCAACAGACCGTAAGAAAGCAGCAGTGATCCCTGTTGTTTTTGGATGGTAAAATCATAATAACGCAATACCATCCTGAAGACGTTGACAATAATGATTACTGTGAAAAGCGCCAACAGCACGATGATTACAAGCTGGAACATGGTAAATCGGGAGACATAGCTGTCTATCTTATCGGTATCAATATCTTCGCCGTGATAGAAATGATTTATATTTTCATAGGTTGAAATGAAAAACGCAAGCAGCAGCAGGAAGCTTTTGACATAATTCGAGGTGATGCCCATTTTCAGCAGGCTGCTGAAGCTGATCTTTACAAAAGGTCTTTCCGCGTCGGTAATAATTGCTTTTTCTTCAATTGCGGCATCAACGGCGTCTTCCGGTAACGGCTTTTGGAAATTATGCTCCAATAGCCTGGATTTTAGGCTGGTCGCGGTTTGATGTGAGATGGCTTTGATCACCACTTCCTCTTTTGAGGACCCTGCAGTGTCGACATCCAGTGAATAGACATTGATGATTTTCTGAATTAATGACTGCCTGATGTTGACCTGTTGTATCTTATTGATGTTGATGGTAGTTCGGGATTTATTCAGTATGCCTTCGGTGATTACGAACTCATCGTTTTCGTGATCAAGGAAGAAAGTAAAATTGATGTACTTAAGCCAGGCGATGACTGCAAATACGATCATCAATACCAGCAATACGCCACCCACGTAAAACACCGGGATGTTTGGCTTCAATATATACACGACCAAAATAGGCCATATCGCTTTTGCAAAATGCCTGACGGTATCGAAAAACATTACGATAATCCCAACTGCGGACTGGCGTTGCGGCTGACTGAAATCGGCTTTCATCTAAAGCTTTTTTTGGATTTTGCCCATCAGGAGCTGTTTGATGTTTTCGGCTTCCATTTTCTCTATGCCCGGAATTTCAATATCGCTTGATCCGCCGCCGGCAGTGAATATTTCCACTTTCGCCAAACCGAGCATTCTCGAGATAAACCCTTCATGTAAAGAGACGTGCTGCACTCTGTTATAGGGGATTACAATCGTATTGGTTGCAATCACACCGCGCCTGAAAATAACATCGTGCTCGCGGAAAGCGTAGGCTTTTTTCTTAAATCCAATTCGGAGGAAAAATAGCAGCAATGCCGTAAAAACGAGGTAGGCCGCACTGATTTCGACTTTATAACCGACCCATTCATCGATATTATAAGAAGCAAAACCAAGTGCAATCCCGATGATGATCATTACGATCAGCGTATTAATCACAATAACTTTCCAGTAAAATCGATGCAATCTGGTAAGTGCAACGGTTTCGAATCTCGGAAGTGTTTTGGTATCGATGGTATTGTTTGTAAAATTTTCCATGTATCTCTGTTTCTGTTAAGTGCGAACTGTGACTGCCCACCGAAACTATGGAAGCCATTTGTTTTTCCCGAAATCCGGTTTCCTTTTTTCAAGGAATGCATTGCGGCCTTCTTTGGCTTCGTCGGTCATATAAGCCAGGCGTGTGGCTTCACCGGCAAAGACCTGCTGCCCTACCATGCCGTCATCGGTAAGGTTCATCGCGAACTTGAGCATCTTGATTGAGGTTGGGGATTTCTGCAGTATTTCCTGTGCCCATTCATAAGCCGTGTCTTCCAGGTCCTCATGCGGAATAACCGCATTGACCATGCCCATTTCAAACGCCTCCTGCGCGGAATAATTCCTACCGAGAAAGAAAATTTCACGTGCTTTCTTCTGTCCTACCATTTTCGCAAGATAGGCCGAGCCGTAGCCGCCGTCAAAGCTCGTCACATCGGCATCTGTTTGTTTAAAAATAGCATGTTCCTTACTGGCGAGCGTCATGTCACAAACCACATGCAGGCTGTGCCCTCCTCCTACTGCCCAGCCGGGAACTACCGCAATGACGACTTTGGGCATGAACCGTATCAACCGCTGTACTTCCAGAATATTGAGCCTGTGCTGACCGTCATCACCTACATAACCCTGATGCCCACGGGCATTCTGGTCGCCGCCGCTGCAGAAAGAATAAACGCCGTCTTTGGTCGATGGCCCTTCGGCTGAAAGCAAAACAACGCCAATCGAAGTGTCTTCCTGAGCATCATAAAAAGCCTGGTATAATTCGCTGGTGGTTTTGGGGCGGAAAGCGTTCCTCACATTTGGACGATTGAAAGCGATGCGCGCCACGCCATTGGATTTTTTATAAGTAATGTCTTCAAAATCTTTAACAGTTTCCCAATGTATGTCAGCCATATTTGTATTATTTTAGCGTAAAAATAAACCATTTTTCAGACTTAAATAAACAAAAACCAACTTAAATAAAATGAAAAAAAGCATTTTCAGCCTGGCGTTTATGTCGATAGGATTTTTCGGCTACAGCCAAGCTTATGAATTTCAAACCGTTAAAGATATTGAGGCTACGCCGGTTATTTCGCAGGATCAGACCGGCACCTGCTGGAGTTTCTCGACAACTTCGTTCCTTGAAGCCGAAATCATACGCCTGAGCGGCAGACAAATCGATCTTTCTGAAATGTACAACGTCAGGCAGACTTATACGAAAAAGGCCTGGACGTATGTCATGCGCCAGGGACATGCGCAGTTTGGCGAAGGCGGACTGGCCCATGATGTGATTAACAGTGCGGAGGATTTTGGCGTCGTGCCCAGTGAAGCGTACTCCGGAATGACGGGAAATGCCACAAAGCACAACCATTCCAAAATGGTTGCTGACCTCGAGAAAATGCTGAAAGGCTATGCCGACCCGGGCAAGAAGCTATCCCCTGAATGGAAAGAGGAAGTGAAGAAGGTGCTTGATGAGAATCTGGGGAAGGCGGTTACCGAATTTACCTATCAGGGGAAAACCTACACGCCGAAAAGCTTCCTTGAAATGACAAAACTTAAACTTGGGGACTATGTAACAATCTCGTCCTACATCAATGAGCCGTATTACAAATCGTTTATCCTTGATATTCCGGACAATTTTTCAAACGGCAGCTTTTACAATATGCCTTTGGACGAATTCATGGAAAACATAGACAATGCCATTGACAAAGGCTATACGCTTGCGCTGGATGTGGACGTTTCAGAAGATACATTTTCAGGAGGCAAGCAATTGGCCGTAATTCCTGCGAACGATACGGATAAGAAAGCCATACTGACCGAGATCAAGCCGGAGAAGCAAATCACTCCGGATTACCGCCAGGCTGAATTCGAGAATTTTGATACCACCGACGATCACCTGATGCACATTGTAGGCAAGGTAAAAGACCAGAAAGGCAATATGTATTACAAAGTAAAGAACTCCTGGGGAACGAAGGGACCACATGGCGGTTTTGTGTACATGAGCGTGCCATACCTGCGCCTGAAAGCCATTTCGGTTTTGGTACATAAAGACGGACTACTCAAAAAAACCAAGAAAGAACTGGGGGTGTAATGACGGTTTTCAAATCAGCTAAGAACAAATTCTCGGTGGCATTGTTATGGGTATTGGCGATTTGTTTGCCGATACCCCTGATTTTTGCAATGTATACGGAAGGTGAAATCGTGATTTTCCCCACAATCCTTATTGTGCTGGTTGACGCGTTTTTCATATCCATGCTGCTCGACACCAGGTACATCGTGGACGGAAACACCTTGTCCTATCGCTCGGGCCCGATACGCGGGAAAATTGACATTATGAAAATCCGGAAGATTGAGGAGCACAATTCCTTTATCAAATACAATACCTTAAAACCGGGACTGAGTAACAGGGGGTTTGTAATCCATTTCAACGCTTTTGACGATATTTTTATTTCGCCGGACGACAAACAGAAATTCGTTGCGGTATTACTGAAAATAAACCCTGAAATTCAGGTTGTTTAACCCCATTTGACCGAGGTCATCGTCAGTGAACCGCCGACCGCTTTGTCGTTGAAGAAACTTATGTCGTCCTGTTGATGCTGCAATCCCATGGTGTACAGTAACGGGTAATAGTGGTCAGGCGTGGGGATGGCCAGTTTTGCGGCGGCGTGTAGTTTTTCGTAATGAATTAAGGCATTTACGTCGCTATTTCCGATCTTCTCCCTGAAAACGGCATTCATCTCTATCGCCCAGTCGAACCCATATTCCGGCTCATTCAGCTTATCCCATGCCACCATCCTGAGATTGTGAACCATGTTGCCGCTGCCGATAATCAGCACACCTTTTTTGCGTAGTGTTGCCAATTGCTGCGCGAGTTCAAAATGATACTCCGGTGGTTTCGCATAATCGATACTCAGCTGCAATATGGGAATATCGGCATTGGGATACATATGCCTTACGACTGTCCAGGTGCCGTGATCCAAGCCCCAGTCATGGTCGAGTCCGATGTTGGTTTTTGTGACCATCCGCTTTGTTTCAGCTGCCAGGGCCGCATCTCCGGGAGCGGGATATTGCACGGCGAACAACTCTTTTGGGAACCCTCCGAAATCATGGATCGTTTTCGGATTGGGCATCGCGGTGATGTGTGTCCCTTTGGTAAGCCAATGTGCGGAGATTACCAATACTGCTTTGGGCTTCGGAATCTCCTGCCCCATTTTAGCCCAGGAATCTGAAAACTCATTCTGCGCAATGCCGTTCATCGGAGAACCGTGTCCAATAAATAAAACCGGATGCGGACGGTCTTCTTCAGTTAAATCTTCTGACCAATTGTGAAAAGTATGTAATGACATAATGATAGTGTTTGGAAATGACCGATGTCGGCTTCGCAATGACTGATGTTGGCTTCGCAATGACCAATGTCGACTTCGCAATGACCGATGTCGGCTTCGCAATGACCGATGTCGGCTTCGCGATGACCGATGTCGGCTTCGCAATGACCGATGTTGGCTTCGCAATGATCTATGTCGGCTGCGCAATGACCGATGTTGGCTTCGCAATGACCTATGTCGGCTTTGCAATGACCGATGTCGGCTTCGCAATGACCGATGCTGTTTGGTAATTTTTATTTCGCAACCAGATAAATCCCGTCTTCTTTTATCTCAATCAGCTTTTCCTTATACAACGAGCCGATTGCCTGTTTGAAGGTCTTCTTGCTCATCTGCAGCACCGTCTTGATATCATCAGGATCGCTTTTGTCGTTCAGGCGAAGATACCCGCCGCGGCTGGCTTTAAGCTCGTCCAGTATTTTTTGGGCATTGGATTCAATCTTTTCATAACCCGGTTTTTCCAGGGAGACATCAATTTTATTGTCGGGACGGATGTGCTTGATGTACCCGACCGCATAATCGCCTGTCCTTACACCGTCCTCAAAAACCTCATTTTTGTACAGCAGGCCTTTGTGCAGGCCATTTATGATGACGTTAATCCCCAGATCGGTAATGTGTGACACCATCAGGTTTACTTCGTCACCTACCTGTACGGTGAGGTTTTCATTTTTCAGGAACTGGTTGATTTTACTCGAAGCAACGAGACGGTTTGTTTGTTCATCCAGGTACAGATAAATCAGGTATCGTTTCCCTTTTTCCATGGGGCGTGCCTGTTCGCGAAAAGGCACAAGAATGTCCTTTTCCAATCCCCAGTCGAGGAAAGCGCCCACTTTATTCACGTAATTCA
>CALRKC020000161.1:0-6030 GCA_943367895.1 Erythrobacter sanguineus
AACCAGAACAAAGTAGCCTATGTATTGCACACTGATTATTTGTACATTCAAACGTGCCGAATCTTTATCGGGGCTTTTGCATTCGGTTCAGTTACAGACGCAGTATCCTGATGAAATTCTGGTTGTAGACGGTTCACCTGATCAGGAGACCGCTATTATGATTGATAGAAATAATTTCAGGAATCTGACCTATTTTTCGGTTCCTCCGGAATCCAGAGGGCTTACCAGACAAAGGAATTTCGGAATAGCGAAAATCAGTCCAAACGCTGAAATCGTTGCTTTCCTCGATGATGATACAGAACTGATGCCGGACTATTTTGAACAGCTCAAAAGTACTTTTGAAAAGAATCCGGATATCACAGGTGTCGGAGGGCTGGCTGCCAATGAAAATACCTGGCAGCCTCAGCAGCCAGGTATTTCTTACAACAGCAAAAAATACTATTGTTTTGAAGGCTACGTATATAAAGAGGCACAGCGCAATATTGTGCGCAATTATTTTGGGCTCCAATCCAATCTTGGCCCGGGAATGATGCCTGAGTATTCACATGGGAGGACTTGCGGCTTTCCGCCAACAGGCAGGATATATGATGTGGATTTATTAATTGGAATGTCATTTGCCTTTCGACGCAGGGTTTTTGAAAGCATCAGTTTCTCCAAATATTTTGAAGGATATGGTCTTTATGAGGATGCTGATTTCAGCATCAGGGCATTGGAATTTGGGCGAAATGTAATCGATACGAAATTGCAACTGCAACATTTTCATCACCCGTCAGGCCGCCCAAACCATTACAGATACGGTAAAATGGTGGTGCGAAACGGCTATTACGTTTGGCGTATTAAAAACCCCAATCCTTCCCTTAAAGCAATCATTAAATGGAATGCGATTACATGGCTTTTGGCGGCAATCAGGTGCAGCAATACCTTCACAACAAGGGATCGCAGTGCTGCATTTATGGAATCAGCCGGACGCTTTGCCGCATGGGTTACACTATCATTTAACAAACCTTCAGCGCGATGAAAAAAATACTTATTAAAGCCTTTCCATACCTGAATGTCGGTTTTTTACTCGCAACGCTGGCAACGCAAATCATTTTTTTCAGATTGTTTTTCATAAATCCGGGATTGAATGGAGACGAGCGAGGGTATTTCAATCAGCTTACAGATGGCAATTTTTCAGTATCATTCATTTCCGGCTCGTGGTCACAACCTTATACGTTTTTAACCGGGTTGCTGCATTTGGGTATTTCCGATGTTAGTTTTTGCAACCGGCTTATTAGTTTATTGAGTTCCGCTTTTTTATTGATTTTTTTATTCAGGTATTTTAAAAAGTATAAATTTTCAGGTTTTGTTTCAGTGCATCCATTCTGGAATGACCTTGCGCTGTTCAATATCTTATTGGCAATAATAACAATCATCAGGGGTCATCTGGTTGGGACGCCGGACATACTTTCCGTCAGTTTTGCAGTGCCAGGTTTTATATTTCTCACGGAAAATATCAGGAAAGGCAACTATACAAACGGATGGTGGATCGGATTACTTTTTGCATTATCATTCACCGCAAGGCCTACTTTTTTAGTGGTTTTACTCGCTTTCCTGTTTGCTTTGTTACTGATTTACAGAAAAGCGATACTCCATAAGTCCCTGATTTCAGCGGGAGTGTTTTTCTGTCTTTTTACTGCTTTAATCAACTTTTATCCGTTACGTGAGCACGGTAAAATTATTATTGATGATAAAGAGCCGCCTGCCGCCAGCAAGACCTCATGGTTTGAAATGAATTATCTCATGGCCAAAAAATGGGATGCCGGCGAAATCCCAAGAACAAAATGGTTGTCCCAATATGATGTTCAGCAATATAAAAAAGACCATCCTGATTTTACTTTTCCCAAAAATCATATTGATTTTATTACAAACGAGCCGGGTCTTTTTTTCAGGCAGATGTTGCGTATGGGTGTTATTTCATTGTATTCTTCATTTCGCTTTATGTTTCTGCTGTTTCCGTTCCTGCTTATTTTTGCAATCCGCAAAATTAAAACCCGCAGTCAGGAAGACAGAAGGCTGGCATTTTTTGTGCTTTGCTTTTACTTCGCTGCGCTATTGATATTTATGTTTCTGAGGATTAAGATGATGGAGTTCCGCTGGATGCACATCCTGTTAATTTTCTATGGATTTTACAGCCTTGATCTCACCAGAAATATTTCAGAAAAGCAAAGATTACTGTTGCTTAATGGTAGTTTTTTAATAGGGATATTATTTTGGGTGGCGGCATTTTTGAGGGGTTTTTAAGAAGTTCTCTCAACACCATCCTGGATGATCTTATCAATTATAAACAGCGGCCGCTGTCTTACCTGGTCGTAAATGCGGAGCACATATTCACCTATCAGTCCCAGTGAAATTAGTTGTACTCCGCTGAAAAGGATGATGGTGAGTATTGTAGCTGTAAATCCTTGAGGGACATCATTGAAAACCAATTTGCGGTAAATATTATAGGCAAGATAAATCAGCGAGAAAACCACCGTAATAAGTCCCAGGCGGGTGATGATCCTTATAGGAAAATTGCTAAAATTGAAAATCCCGTTAAAGGCAAGTTCAAAGAGTTTTTTCCAACTGTATTTTGTCGTGCCGGCATGCCTTTCGTCACGATTATATTCGATACCTATTTGCTTAAAGCCTATCCATGCCCGCATTCCGCGAAGGTAACGGCTTTGTTCCGGCATTTTATTCATCTGGTCGACCACCCTTGTGCTTAGCATGGAAAAATCACCGGAATCAATAGGGATATTAAAATCAGATACTTTTCTTTGAAGCCTGTAATATAGTTTATAGGCCATTTTCTTTAAGAAGCCCTCATGCCGATTTTTCCTTATCGCATATATTACATCATATCCTTTGGATAAATACTCATAAAAATCAGTAATCATCTCAGGTGGATCCTGTAAGTCACCATCAATGATCATCACACCTTTAACACCTCTTGCATTACCAAGTCCTGCACTCACAGCCAGTTGGTGCCCATGGTTGCGCGATAATTGGATACCGGTATATCGCGAATCCTGAAGACAGCGCGCGGTCATCATTTCCTGAGTGCTGTCCTGGCTGCCATCATTTACCAATATAACCTCGCAGATGAATGGTACGGTGTCCATGACCTTGTTCAGGCGATCAATCAATTGCACCATTACAGCTTCTTCATTATACAATGGGACAATAATCGATATGTCAATAACTTTCAAAGGCTCCGTTTTTAAAGAATTGTTTTTTGTAAAACTATAAATTATCTTTTGAATTGCGGGGTGTTTGCTGCTGAATTTTAGGAACCATTAAATTGGGAATTACTGAATTTAACGATATATTTACGGTCACAAAAATAGCTTAAAAGCCTCCAATTGCGACTGAAATGAAAACTGCCGCCGAAATAATAGAAACCAATAAGAAACAAAAAGAGTTTTACAATCACATACGCCAAAACCGTATGACAAGGATTTGGGCAAAATTCCGAAATGGTATATTGAACCGGATCCGGAAAAATATTGGGATACATGATCAGGTTTATAACCTGCATAAAGTCTGGTTCGGGGATTTGTCTCAGAAAAAGGTACTGGATCTCGGTTGTTTTTCAGGAAATAACCTGTCTTTTCACCTCGCAGAACATTCGAAATCCTATCTTGGAATTGATTTGAGCGATAAAGCCATTAACCAGTTAAGAGTAAAAATTGAAAAATTTCCCAATGCCGATGCTCAGGCTGTTGATTTTCTTTCTGAGGAATTTGCAGACAAGGATTTTGACCTTATTTATGCATATGGTGTATTGCATCATTTCCAGAATACCAATGTATTGATTGAAAAGCTTGAGGAAAAATTGTCTAAGGATGGCACAATTATAAGTTATGACCCACTCCAAACCAGTGTTCCCGTATGGTTTTTACGGAAATTATACCGGCCTTTTCAATCTGATGCAGAATGGGAATGGCCATTTACCAGGAAAACGTACAGGCAGTTTTCAAATGCATTTAATGTGAATGAAAGGCATGGACTTCTTGGTAAATCAAAATGGATTGTACTCATAAATATTTTACCATTTTCAAATGCTTTTAAAGACAGGATGGGCAAAAAATGGCACCGTCAGGATTGGGATAAATCTTCATCTTCTGATAAGGCGATGTTTCAATGCATGCACCTGACCATGCTTATGCAAAAAAAGTAAATATGACTGTATTCCGGCTTATACAATCTGATTACAGGAAACACCAGAATTACGGTGGTAGTTTTTTCGGAATTATTTTTTTTACTCAGGGTTTTTGGGCTGTCTTCCAATATAGGATAGCTCATTATTTTCATTCAAAAGTTAAACTTCAGCCTATCAGGATTATACTTCAAATCTGGATGCTGTTCTGGCAGAAAACGATAGAAGTCACCACCGGAATATCAATTCCTGCCGCTGCCAGGATAGGAAGAGCTTTTTATATCGGCCATTTTGGGGCAGTCATTATTCATCCGGATGCTGTTATTGGGGATGATTGTAATATTGCACAGGGAGTGACTGTAGGTGTTTCGGGTCTGTCTGAGAAAAGAGGCGTCCCAGTGATTGGTGACCGTGTGTTTTTAGGAGCTAACAGTGTCGTAGCGGGGCCGATTGTCATCGGTAATAATGCTTTGATAGGAGCCTGTTCTCTGGTAAATAAATCAGTCGAGGAAAATGCAGTCGTAGTTGGGGTTCCTGCAACAGTTGTCTCATATCATGGTTCAAACGGATATATCTGATGAGGTTTTTGATTATTTCCAATGCACCATTCATATACCATGGCAAAACCGCCGTTGCATATACGCCCTATATAAAAGAAATGGCTATATGGCAGGAGAATGCTACAGAAACAGCCTTTTGCTGCCCTGTATGGAATGATGAAAATGGCTTATTGGTTTCTGAAATACCCTTTAAATTCAGGCATTTCAGGCTGAAGGATTTCAATCTGAATAGTCCAAAAGCGGTTTTATATGCATTGTTTTATTTGCCGTACAACATAATTGTTTTGTTTCGTGCGATGTGGTGGGCTGATCATATTCACCTCAGATGTCCCGGTAATGTGGGATTGCTTGGTGCTGTCCTGCAGGTTTTTTTTCCTCACAAAAAAAAGACAGCTAAATATGCGGGCAATTGGGATCCGTCAATTTCAAAACCATGGAGTTATAGATTGCAGCAGTGTATTTTGGGAAATACTTTCTTAACCCATAATATAAAAGTGCTGGTTTACGGAAAATGGCCCGGTATGAGTAAAAATATCAAGCCATTCTTTACTGCCAGTTATTCTGAAAATGAGGCAAAAGTATCTTCCAAGGACGATTTTCAGGGGCCAATCAGGCTTATATTTGCGGGAATGCTTACTCCTGGCAAAGGTGTCATGTATGCACTTAAAGTTGTAAATGAACTGCATAAAAAAGGACATCAAATAAGATTGGCGTTGTATGGAGAAGGCCCTGAGCGAGAAGCCATTCATGGATATATAGAAGAAAGTAAGCTGGAGCATATTGTAAAAGTACATGGGAATCAGGATGAAGCAGTTTTGAAAGCGGCATACCAACAAAGTCATTTCGTATTACTTCCATCGGCCAGTGAAGGCTGGCCCAAAGTAATCGCGGAAGGGATGTTCTGGGGATGTGTGCCCATCGCAACAGCGGTTTCCTGTGTGCCGGATATGCTGGATTCGGGGAAACGAGGGCTGTTGCTTACGATGAACATTGGTTCAGATTTGCCGAAAATTGAAAATCTTATAACTGACTATCCCGGATTTTTGCTCAAAAGCAGGAAATCGGCAGACTGGTCGAGATATTTTACCAGAGAACTTTTCGAAGAAGAAATTAAAAAACTTGTTCAAACATGAGGATACTGCAGCTCATTGATTCTCTTAATGCCGGTGGGGCAGAACGCATAGCTGTAAACTATGCCAACAGCCTTGTGGGCAGGACTGCATTCTCTTGTATTGCTGCTACGAGGAAGGAAGGGCAGTTAAAGGCAGTTATAAAACCGGATGTAGGTTA
>CALRKC020000162.1:0-6021 GCA_943367895.1 Erythrobacter sanguineus
GTCTTCATCGGTGGCGGCAGGCTGCCAATCAAATCGGCACCGTTGCACAACCTGATCAATGAGCCCAAACCGGGACGTGATTCCAACAACGCATGAAATACCCATGTATTGGCCTGCACCGGATAGTCCATCGAGAAAGTAATATCCGGCAATACCGAAATCTTTCCGCTGAGTGTTCCCGAGCCGGGCATATCGGCATTGTATGTTTTTGATTCGACATTCACATCGGAGATGCCAAACCATTTGATGCCGGGCAGTGTAAGCACTTCATCTGCCATTACACCGTTAAACTCCAGGTATAGTCCATCAAATTCATAGGTAAACTTCAACGTCACCGGAAGTTCATCTTCAAAACCATACGATTTGGTGGTACCCTCGATCTTTATTTCGATGATTTCGTCATCGTCGTCTTTTTCGGTAGTGACCACAGGGTCATCAATAACGAAAGTCCCGTCGTTTACAATTTCAGAGAAATACGAAAAGATGTTTCCCTTACTGATGACATCGGGAATCAGCTTCAGCGGGTCTTCGTCCTTGACTTTTTCGTATAGGTCTTTCAGGGTCATGCCTTCCTCTTTTTTGGCTAGGGCTGGCATCAGTCCCATCATCAGCTTGTCATTTTTCCGTTCATGGAAAAATTCGCCGAGTCCCTTGAAATATTCAAACACCCCTTCATCAAGCCCCGGTGTACAGGACTCGTAGAGGAAGTTACCGATGACTTCATCGGGCGGCGTAATACTGGTTTGTAATATCGCATTCCATTGACTGAAATTGATTGACATTCCCAACGCATCGGCATGGCATTTATTGGCAATCGGGGATGCCGGGGCATCAAGCGGAATGGTGGGGTACAGTTGGTTGACATCAATCGCGGCTTCAGCCATATCATCATCGCCGGAAGTGTCGAGGTCGCTTGAAACCAGGTGCAGGAATGCTTTTCCGGAATTCAGGAACATTCCTGCATTGATTTCACCCTCAAAAACGGGCGGTAAATCTGCGGCAGCGGTACCAACATAATTGGCGACGTAAAGCGGGACACTCCCCAGATTTACGATCACGATTCCGTCCGGTCCCACTGCATTGACCTTTGTTTCTAAAGTACCTTCAGGATCGTCGGTGCTGACTACACCGTAATTGCTCTTGTATAAAGGCCTGAGCGACGCAATGCGCGCGTTGAGCCGCGGCAGTGAAGCAAATCCTTTGCTGATCAGTTTTTCGAAATTTATAAAATCCTTGTTTGGTTTTCCACTGTTGCTGTAGCCCGGACCGTCAAATACTACTACAACCGAGCAGGTGTTTTTGAGGTGATTGTCTTTCCTGACGTTTTTCATTTTGAATAAGCCGCTGGTCAGGTTGAAAAGCAATTCCCTGTTGGTGCATACGATCCTTCCGGTGCGATAGCTGAGCGGCATGACTTCAATAGGGTCGGTGGTGCTACTTCTTAAGGCGAGGATTTCTTCGAGCAATGCATATTTTTCGGGTGAAGCTTCTTCAAATATTTTCCATTCTTCCTCGACTCGTTCCGGGGTCGGCATATAATAAGCACGGCGTGTGAAACTTTCTCCATAATAACCTGTAATCGGTTTGCCTTCTTCGTCTTTTTCAATCTCGGTGCCGTTAAAGTTGTATTTCGGGCCGAGCAGTGTACCGTCTTTATCGTCTTCTTTGGTTTCAGAAGTGAAAATCGTGTTCAACGCGCTGTTTTTCGTAAACTGGTATGGCGCGAGCGCAATCAATTGGTCGACTTTCAGCGCTTCCGTAAGATTTGAGGTGTTATCGAATCCGCCCGAAATCCCGAACAGACAATTGTCATCCGGCAGCGGCGGATCGAAAGGCGCTTCCTGTGAAGGATCATAGGAAACAAATTTCAGCGTAATCTTTTCGGTAAGGTCAAAAGTTTTAGTCTCAATCACATCATCCACAGTGATTTTCGGGATTAAAACCTTCATCGCCCTGGCAAATCGCTTCTGCGCGTATGGGTCAGGATCCGCATCTTCACCTGGATAAATGTCATAAATGATGCGAATGGTACGCGCCTCGTCAGGGAAATAGGAAATCAGCCTGTTCATGATCCAGATGGAAGTCGCCCTTTGCCCAATATCATTCGAATATCCGAAAAACAAACGGATTTCGGCATTTTCCTCTTTCGCCAGAAAATCCCTGAGTTCTTTTTCAAAGGAAGCAAATACATCCTCATTGACCTTGCCCTGCTTTTTGATCAGCCGCAGGCAGAAGTCGAATAATGACAATGCGTTAAGTGTTATTATGGTGTTTTCGTTGTTCATGCTGCTTTGATTTAGGATTTTAGATAACTGCCGTACCAGCCGATTTCGCCCGGTGCATCAGGATTGCCATAAATGATCAGGCTGGTAGTGCCCCCTGGCGGGAACTTAACCCCAAGGAAGCTCATACCGATGCTTCGCAGCCACAAGGAATAAATGGTTTTACCCGCGTAGGTCGTGTTGTCAAGATTCAGCACAAAAGCTGAAACATTTAACTGTAGTACATTTTCAAAAGAGAACCCTTTTGCCCCACCCGAACCGGGAAGTCTTACCCCGATCATTACTGCGGGTTTGTCTGTAGCCGCGCTCCACGCCATGAGCATCCTGGCCGTAAAGCCTGCCTGTGCCGCGAGGGCTCCCATACTTCCGAGGTTTAAGGTACAAACGAGTCCGTACCATTCTTCGCCCAATTCGTCAAAATCGACATTACCGGGCAGTTCCAGTTTCACATAGCCCAGTTCCTCGACCGTACCTGCTCGACTGCTCGTAAGGCTGGTAATCGTAAGTGGAAAATTAGGATATAAGCTTCGGTCGTGTACGGTGCTCAGCGAGGTGTCAAAAGAAGTATTTTCTTCGGTAAATTGAAATACCCTGTCCCTGATAGCGTAGGTAGGAGGGGTATCCGCACTTTTGATAAGTTCCATATCCATCAGTACGGCAAGGTTGTAGAAATACAAGCCGGTGTTGACAGACCCCGGTGTCGGTACAGCATCCCCAAACGAAAAAGCATCTACGCCGTCGAGCTGCACGAAATTCAGGTATCCCCAAAAAGAGAAGGTGCTGCTGATGTGCGACACTTCTTCTCCTTCGTCCGATGTTTCAACGGGATTGATATTGGTATTGAAGCGTGCCTTGACAATCTGCACATAATTCAGCACCTGGCTGTTCATGTAAAACTGGTAATATTGTCCTTCCCTGGTAGTAAAAGAGTAGGTGGGTTTGCCATTGTGGTCTTCATAACTTCCGATAAGCTGGATCGTACAGTTGGCAAAGGCAGGCTCTCCAAACCAGTTCGTGGCGGAAAGTTCGATGAGGCTGTTGAAGTCGGTGATGCTTGAATTGTCAAAAACCACCTGTAAATATAATACAGTGAAATTATAACCGTCGGCACCGGGATTGATGGTTTCGGGTAGTCCTGAATGGCCGGTGCTGATGCCGTTGGCCAAAGCGTAGGCGGCATCATAATAACTTATGAGCCCGAAGAGTGAACTTTTGGGAATTGTCAGCGTATTACTTCCGGGTTGTACATAATTGACCTGGATGCCGAAATGGTGTCCGTTGAAACGGGAAAGATCAATTCCGCCCAGTAACCCGCGAAGGTCATCAGGGAAATTATCCAATCCGATGTCTACCTGGAGCGCCAGTATACCATTCCAGCCGTCATTAGTGACAATGTCGACAAAATTCTGGAATCGTGAATCGCTCCTGGCACGGTCGGTTGCATCATTGATGTAATTCGTAAGCCATTGCGCCACTTCCGACGGTTCGTTATTGAATGTGTCAGGGTTGGTCCAGGTTTGTGTATCCGCGGCACGGTCTTTCAGGCTGCCTTTACAGAACTTAAAGATAAATATGTTCGAATAATCCTTGCCACTTCCCTGTGGGTTGATGGTAAAAGGCCAGCCCTCTATATCAATCTCATTGCTGAAGGCACCCAATTGCTCAGGTGAGGAAATGACCATAAACAGTTGGTTGCTCTGCAAAGCCTGCTGTACAGGAGACGCTATAGCCGGGATTCCCGTAAATTCCAGTTTCCTGCCACTGACGAGGTTTTGTGCCAGCAACACCGAACTCCAGTTGAAGCCATTTATGGTAGCCAGCAAACCCTGCGGTGTGGTTGTGGTTTTCGGGTCGCCTTCTGTGAGCATTTTGTTGCTCTTTTTTGCGTAGGTCGCAATCTGCTGCCTGCGGTATGGATTGAGTATGCTGATTTCAAAATCGCGCATTGTTTTTAATATGGCCTTGTCATCCGTGACCGCTGCGGCGTAGGCGACCATAGGGAAAACGGCACTGTTTATCGGAGGAAATGCTGCGGAAGCGGCAGGATACACATCCATCATGGTCAGTACATCAGGTCCCGAACCAAGGTATTCGCCTTTTGGCATAAACAACGGACTTGATTCAGGTTGTGAATAATACAACGGTTCTTCTGCTGTATTGCCCTGATAAAAGCCCATCCATGAGGTCAGGTACGTATCACAAAGCAGTTCTCCCGGTTTACAGGAACCCGACAATTCGATGCTGTTGGATGATGTAAGTGGATACACCGGTGCGAATGCCGCTTTGTTTGGTGTAAACCGTATGCGGTCGCCTTTGTAATCTTCGGATGTTGCGGTGAACGAAATGTATTCAGTACCCATAACTCCTGCGACAAGTGTATGTTCGTTACAATTGTTGGCAGTGGTTTGTTTTACTGCCATACAGAAATCACCCGATGGGGAAAGATAATATTGCGGATTGTCAGTATTTCCCGGCAGCGGCTGGAATACCAGTGCGGGGAAATTTTGTGTTGCTGTAATATCAGGTATAAGGAAAACGGGATGTCCGTAAACAGTACGTAATGCTGTGGGGAGCCAATCCGGATTGTCAGGGGATGCTATTTGAAATCCACCGGAATCATTTGGCAATATCTGAAACCACTCCTTTTTGAAATGCAGATAGGTACGTGTGGCATCTAAAGGATGCAAAGGATCCCATTGTGCATTAAAGAACAGCTGGTCGCCGTTTTTGGTTTCAAAGATGGGATATTGGAGTTCTACAACATTGTTGTTGCTGTCCGGGTAATAATATTTCAGGCCGACATTCCAGCCGGTCCTGTATGCATCACTGCAATCGCCGATCGTTCCCTCGAAACCGATCGTTCCGGCAGCGGAGCCTGTCAGTGGAATGCTGATGCCTTTGTTCGGTGCAGCCGGCTGTGCACCTTCAATAGGTGGATAGCCGATGCTGATTTTTTGTTCTTCGTTTACAAAGTCGATGGGACTGTCTTTAAAAACCGGTATACCGTAACGCCCTATGGAGATTCCCGCATCTTTATGAATCAGGACGACGTCGTTGTCTTTTTTGGTCTCGATCATAAAAACCGGGTTGACGGCATCAGGTTTTTTGATCTTGTTGAAATCGCTTACCCATAAAATTCCTGTGTGCTGCAACGCCTCCCTGTCACCCAGAAAATCTTCGAGTGCCGTCGCGCAATTCCCAAGATCAGCGGGTTTTAGGGGTTTTCCAAAGAATACAAATACGCCGGTGTAGCCATTCCATGCTTCAGCCAGTTCCAGCTGTGGAGGCAATTCATTGATTGCGGAAGGGGACAGGCAATAAGCAAAGGAAGTCTCCTGATTCTGGTCATGGACATATAATGATGTGCTGTCAAAACGGTTTAGTTGCATCGGGATGTTTTTATGGGTACATTAAATTGGCCGGGAATAATCATTACATCGGGAAGGCAACAATATTGTCTTCGTTCCATTTACCTCCGCCAAAATTGTTGACTATTTGTGTGGTTCCCACAGGAATTACGTTTCCTGCCAGGAAATAATAGTTCTTGTAACTCGTTGATGGGTTATTGACTACAAGCATGCCCGAGGCGACAGCATATTGTGCCGGCCCGACAATGCAGCCGCTCACGAGATAGCCACCCTGAATATCCCTGGATGGGTATTGGACATTCCTGTCGTCAGTTAAGGTAGTGCGTACCCAATAAGAAGCGCCCGAAGGAAGGTTGTTCACATTGATCAGC
>CALRKC020000163.1:0-6008 GCA_943367895.1 Erythrobacter sanguineus
TTTATCGAGGAATTGGACAAGTTTAATACTGAATTATTAAACTTTATAAAATAAGAAAGCAAACTGAAAAGGCTGATTTTAGATCAGCCTTTTTTTATAACCCAATCCCATGAAATATATCATTTCCGTTTTTAGCCTCATAGTCCTGATTTCGTGCAGCGGTACCAGCGAATTAATTGCTGACGGCACTTCGGGTTTACCCAAGCAAATCGGTCCATACCGTTATGCCACACAACATGACGATCTGATTTTTGTTTCAGGACAAATCGGAACAGACCCGCAGACCAACAAATTAAAAGAAGGAATCGAGGAACAAACCAGGCAGATTTTCGAAAACCTGAAAGTGGTACTTAAAAACAACGGTTCTGACTTAAGCCATATAGCGAAAACCACGATTTTCCTTACGGACATCAATCAGTTCGAGCGCGTCAATGAAATATACAGCAGTTATTTCTCAGGTCACTTTCCTGCCCGAAGTACCATTGTCGTAGTGGCTTTACCAAAGCATGCCGACATTGAAATTGAATGCATAGCCGTTAAAAAACAGCATTATAAAGCGTTGTAGCCACACAGCTTTTTACTTTAAACCATCAAAAATCAGCCGGTTGCGGATAAAAGGGAAAAAAGTACCATCCAAAGCGAAAACCGTCCATTGCCGTCCTTTTCGGTTTGCCGCAACTTTGTCCTATCAAATTATAACCAATATTTAAAAATTTACAAACATGAAAAAAATCATTTTAATTATCGGATTATTGTCAACATTACTAACAGTTAATGTATCGTTTTCACAAACCAAAAGGGTTGCAGCCTCAGCCGGAAGGGCAGCGTATATTGAAGTTGAAAAAGGCGTAAAGCTGCACGTAACCGACCTCGGTGAAGGGCAGCCAATCGTCCTGATCCATGGCTGGCCACTGAGTGACGCCATGTATGAATACCAGTACCAATATTTAAGTCGGCACGGTTTCCGGGTGATCGGCATTACCCTGAGAGGATTTGGAAAATCTGACAAGCCTTACGGTCGTTATGACTTTGACGTTTTTTCGGATGATATCAAAGTAGTCCTGGAAAAACTGAAGATACAAAATGCCGTATTAGGCGGTTTTTCAATGGGCGGAGCAGTTGTACTTCATTACGTCAGCAAATATGATGCAGCACATGTCAGCAAACTGGCTTTGTTTGGTGCCGCAGCCCCATCCTGGCGAAAAAGGGACGGCGCCCCGTTTGGCATTTCCGAAGCGGACGGGAACGGATTAATTACGCAAACCATGACTGCCAGACAGGATTTGATTGCCGGATTCGGAAGTGCGTTTCCCGCCAAAGAAGGCAACATTACTAAAAATGTAGCAAACTGGCTGGAAAGCATCAATCTGGAAGCTTCGCCTTACGCTACTACAGAGTCGATAAAAGCATTGTTGAACCTTGATTTGCGTCCGCAATTGGCTGAAATTACCATTCCGGTAGCCATATTTCATGGTACGCAAGATAAATTATGCCCGTTCGGGTTTGCAGAAGAGCTGAATAAAGGCATCAAAAATTCCCGCATCATCCGATTTGAAAACAGTGGGCATGCCTTATTTGTAGAGGAAATGGAGAAATTCAATACGGAGCTGGAAAAATTCGCAAACGAATAATGCCTCTATACGACATTTTACAATCCAAACACATGAAAAGACTTTTCTCGATTCGTGTGTTTTGCGTACAGAACTTATTGTTCTCCGGTATCGAAACGTTTAAGGACAAGCAGGCGCAGGCGGGCTTCATGTGCGTCACCCCAGTTACCAATAGCTGAAATTACGGGGATCAGCGTTTTTCCAAAATCGGTTAAGGAATATTCTACTTTTGGCGGCACTACAGGAAAAATCACTTTGGTAACCAGTTCATGCTCTTCCAGTTCTTTTAATTGAATGTTCAATACCCTCCGGGTGGCATCGGGAATTTTACGTTGCAACTCACTTGGCCGCCGGTGCCCTTCATGAATAAACCACAGCAAACGCATTTTCCATTTGCCGTACAAAACTTCTCCTGTCAAATCCAGGCCGCAATTAAGGTTGGGTATTGTTTTTCTTTCATACATACCTCAAAAGTAATCCAATGTTCCAAAAGGTACAATAGGGGAATAATTTATCCCTATGGGAATCGTATTTCCGTAATTGACTGATGTTTGCATATGGACGAAGTTTGTACAAAAAATAAAACAATGAAATACGAATCAAATATCGGTAACGAATTATCAGGAAAAATTGCGTTGGTAACAGGCGGTACCAAAGGCGCGGGAAAAGCCATAGCCGAAAGACTTTTAAACGCCGGCGCCACGGTTATCATAACAGCCAGAAATCCACCGTCGGAAGCCGGCGAAAAGGTACATTTTATTGCGGCAGATTTAAGTAAGCCTGCGGGATCCAGAATCGTAGTGGAGGAGGTTTTATCCAAACACGGACGACTGGATATTTTGGTAAACAACCTGGGCGGCTCTGAAACAAAAGGGGGTGGCTTTGCCGTATTGGATGATGAAGATTGGTTGGAAGCAATTCAAAGTAATCTGCTCGCCCCGGTTCGTCTGGACCGTGGCTTTTTACCACAAATGCTGGAACAGCAAAGCGGTGTGATCATCCACACCGGCTCTATACAGGGGAGATTGCCGCTGTACGATTCCACCTTGCCTTATGCCGCTGCGAAAGCAGGATTAATCAACTACAGCAAAGGTTTGTCAAACGAAGTGGCTCCCAAGGGTGTCCGGGTTCTGACCGTTTCGCCGGGCTGGATCATGACGACATCCTCAGAAAGGATGATGGAACGCATCGCCGAAAGCTCGGGCACTACAATTGATCAGGCTACGAAAAGCGTTATGGATGCCCTGGGTGGAATTCCCTACGGCAGGCCTGCGAAACCTGAAGAAGTTGCAGAATTGGTCGGCTTTTTGGTGTCGTCACGAGCCAACTATCTGACAGGAACAGAGTTTGTCATTGACGGTGGAACAATACCAACGATTTAAATCAAAATTAAAAATAAGATTATGAATAATTTACCTACTGTAATAGCAGACTTAGTATCGGCCCAGAACAATTTCGACAGTATGGCTTTTAGCGCCTGCTTCAACGAAAATGCCGTAGTTTATGACGAATCGAGAATCCACCACGGGAAGACTGAAATCCGAAACTGGATCGAAAAAGCCACTAAAGAATATCAAATGGCTGTAAAACCAATGGAATATTTGGATTCAGAACAAAGGTTAGCGGCCGAAATTTCAGGGAATTTCCCGGGAAGTCCGATTTTGCTGTCCTATCATTTTGAGTTTGAAGCGCAACTTATTGAGTCACTTAGAATCGTGTAATCTCGATTAAATCAGGGCTGATCTGAAGTTCCTGCTTTTTGAAACACGATGTTTTTAGCTTTGGCGGTTTGCGTTACAATGAATTTATGATTTTGGCTACAACAACCGCTGTTTTGGATACATGCAACAGTGGGATTGTTTGCAATTTTGTGACATCAATTTAAAATAAACAAATAATGTCAACAAAAAGTAAAATTGCATTGGTAACCGGCGGAAGCAGGGGGCTGGGGCGCGATATGGTAATTAATCTTGCCAAAAACGGAAATAATATCATATTCACCTACCAAAGCAATAAATCTGAAGCAGACAAAGTGGTTTCGGAAGTATTGGCTATGGGGCAAAAAGCAGTTGCCTATCAATTGGATACCGCGAAAATCAGCACCTTCGATGCCTTTGTAACGCAGGTAAGCGGTCATTTGCAGGAACATGAAAATGCTCCCAATTTCGATTTTTTAATCAATAACGCGGGTACAGGGATTTATGGCGCAGTAACCGATACCACTGAGGAAGCGTTTGATTTGCTGATGAATGTGCATTTCAAAGGGGTTTACTTCCTAACCCAAAAACTGTTGCCGTTGCTGAATAATGGCGGAAGGATTATCAATATATCCTCAGGACTTACCAGGGTTTCGTTTCCTAACGTGTCTGCCTATGCCAGTATGAAAGGTGCCATTGAAACCTACACCAGATGCCTCGCAAAAGAACTCGGTGCAAGGCGGATTACCGCGAACATAGTGGCACCCGGAGCGATTGCCACCGATTTTGGCGGGGGATCGAATAAAACAGACGAGAATAAGAGGGCAGCAATTGCCGGCATTACCGCCTTAGGCCGCGTGGGCGTTCCTGAGGATATTGGCGGTGTTGTCGCTTTTTTGTGCACACCGCAGGCAGGCTGGATGAATGGACAGCGAATTGAACTTTCAGGAGGCATGATGGTATAATTATATGTAATTTTGCAGTATGAGCAGGCAAGCTGTACACAGAGTACGATCAATTGTGGAATTCCATAAAATGAAGGGACTTCCGGCGCCACAGCACCCGCTGATCAGTGTGTTTGACTATAGCACAATAGCGTGTTCCACCGAAATCAACCACAAGAATTTCGTTTTTGATTTTTACCATATTTCCTGCAAACGAAGCATCGGCACTAAGTATAAATATGGTCAGGGAAGTTATGACTTTGATGATGGCGTAATGTTTTTCATTGCGCCAAATCAGGTTTTTGGGATAGAGCCTATCGCAGAAATAGCCACCCCAAAAAGCGGATGGGTACTGATGATCCATCCCGATTTTTTTTGGAATACCTCGCTTGCAAAAAATATCAAGCAGTATGATTTCTTTGATTATGCGGTTAATGAAGCACTTTTTCTTTCAGATAAAGAAGAGACCATACTGAACAGCATCGTAAAAAATATTGAACAGGAATACCATACCAATCTTGATAAATTCAGTCAAAATATCATTGTTTCCCAAATAGAGACTTTATTGAATTATTCTGAGCGGTTTTATCAAAGGCAGTTTATTTCACGCAGGAAGGAAAATCACAGGATACTCGAGAAGGTCGAAGCTGTAATCGATGCTTATTTTAATGATGAAGCACAAGCCGGCCTGCCTTCCGTGCGCCACATCGCCAATGCATTAAACATTTCGCCAACCTACCTCAGCAGCCTGCTGAAATCCGTTACGGGGCAAACGACCCAACAGCACATACATGAGCGGCTGATTGAAAAGGCAAAGGAAAGGCTTTCCACAACCAGTCTTTCCGTAAGTGAAATCGCTTATGAACTGGGCTTCGGGCATTCGCAGTCCTTCAGCAAACTTTTTAAAACCAGGACAAAGCTGTCGCCTTTGGCATTCCGAAAATCGTTTAACTAGTTTTTATGGCAACCCAAATGAGCACTTATCTTTTTCGGAAAATCCCTCCAAATGACAAGGTTGCCTTACTGGTAAAGGAAATTATGGTTTTCGAAAATAGTGCTGCGGTTACTAAGACGGTATTACCATTCTATGCCGATGGGCTCCCCGGCCTTATATTCCACATCACCCCGGACGGGCAATGGGTACAGCCGCACAATAAACAAATGCCGGCATCTTATTTACACGGATTGACCATAAATCCTTTGGAACTGCATATGGATGGCCAGTATAAAATCATCGCTTTTCAATTGTATCCGTTTGTGATATCCGGTTTTTTTAACCTGAATCCTAAAGACATCAACGATGGATGCTTTGATTTATCAACCCTTGACAACTGGAATAAGATTATACATCAGCTGAATGAATCATCAGCTGTTGATGATCAGATATACCTGATTCAGGAGTTTTTATACAATGAATTCCTGATAAAAAAAGAAAAAATAGATGTTGCGGTCAGGGAAGCAATACACTGTATATTCCGTTCCGATGCCCAGCTTTCTGTTCAGGAACTGGCGGACAAAGTGCACCTGACGTTAAGGACATTCCAAAGGCGTTTTTTGGCAGAAGTCGGCGTTGCACCAAAAGAGTTTATACAGATGATAAAATTCCAGCTATCGCTCGGGCAGCTAACGGTAAAAGAGTATAACAAGCTTACCGATATTGTTTATCGCAATGGATTTGCCGACCAATCCCACTTCATCAGGGTGTTTAAATCGTTTACAGGGAAGACACCGAAGCACTTTGTAAAGTGATCATATTG
>CALRKC020000164.1:0-5981 GCA_943367895.1 Erythrobacter sanguineus
AAACGGGATCTGCGTAAATGAAAAGTATTTTTCATACTTTCGTTTAGTCGAGACTTATTTCGAAAGGCCATAAAAATAGATACTTATGAAAACACAAATACGTTCCATCCGCCCATTCATCGGGGCGTCAGATTTTAATGTTTCCAGACGGTTTTACCGCGATCTTGGTTTTGAGGAAACAGAGCTTGGACCGGGTATGTCCGTATTCCGAATGCAGGAATTTAGTTTTTACCTTCAGGATGCCTATGTAAAAGACTGGGTTGATAATACGATGATTTTTATGGAAGTCGAAAATACGGAAACCCTCTATGAAGAACTTTTATCCTTAAACCTGCCTGAAAAGTATGAAGGCGCCAGGCTCACTCCAATAAGGGACGAACCATGGGGAAGGGAATGTTTTTTGCACGATCCATCGGGAATATTGTGGCATTTTGGGCAATTCAGGGCTGAGTAGGCATGACTGTTTTAACATGGAATCCATCGATTACGGAGGTTTATTTAGCCGGCTTCATTATTTTATTTGTAGGAGCTGTTTATCTTTTTTTTAAATTATTAAAAGCTGTTCCCAATGAATATGACCGCAAGCTGAACGAATCATTAAAGGAAGACTACATATATGATCCTGAAACGGGAGCAAAACTCACGCTGGAACAAGCTGAATCAGGACATTGGGTGGCACATTCCAATGATGAAAGGATTATTCCTGAAGAAGAATTGGAGCAATATTTTTCGGAAGAAGCAGCAGACATTCAACGTCTTATCAATGATATGAAGCGTGCGGGATTTAAGAAATTCCGACTTAACGATGAACTCATAGATACTCTTGAATCTTTGGCTATGCTTGGTAAGTATCAGGATTGGAGTTGTCCGGATTGTTTTTCTTATGAAGGGAAGTTTTTCGTATTGTTTACTCAGGTTCAGTTTAATGTTTCAGCCGGACGCCACATCGAAACTGCATTGTTAAATGAATTATTTTTCTGGGTTCCGGACGCCGGTTCTTCAGGTCACTATTTTTTCCGTGAAAAAAAGACTTCAGAGAAAATTTTTGATTTGCTCCGCACAGATGATGAATTAAAACTGGAAGATTACGAATGTTTTACCATAAACCAGGGAAATCACATAAGCAACAACAGGCTGCTGCAGTTCTTTTCGGGGGAACCAAGACTGGAGATAGAATTTTTCGGCGGACACGTTTTCATAAAAAACGAAGTTTCGGCTAATAAAGCGGATTTTGAGAGGATGCTTAATATCACAAAGCAGATTTTGCCTGTTTAGCACACTATTTCATATACTTCCAATTCTTCGCCTTGCCTTCTCCAATCCATGCCACCGCAGTAGCCATGCGCTCGTTACGCGTTTTCTCTGTTTTGGCCTCGGTAATCCAGACGATATATTCCTTCCGTTTTCCGGGCGGCCAGTTTTCAAAGATTTCAAATGCTTTTGGATTGGTTTTTAACGCCTCCAGGAAATAATCCGGTGCTGCAATTGCTGTGGGTTCCGCTTTGGGTTTCGCAGGTACTTTAACGCCCTCTTCGTTCAGTTTTTTCGCCTGTCGGATGAAATCCAGAAGGACAGCGTCAGGCGGAAGGTCTTCCAATGAACTGATTTTACCGAGATTTCCCATAGCCTCTCCGCCATTGTTCGAATTTTTGCCCAGATAACCATTGGGGTCCTGCAGCAAAGATGATTTCCAAAACCCGAAAACCGCATGCTGCCTGAAAGAGGCCATTGAAATATAAGGCCCTTTATAATCAAATGACGCAAATCCCCATTTAATGGTTTCCTGTACATCCGGATTGGCCTGATGTACCAACGCCCGCAGGTGTTCCAGAATGGGCTGGGCAAAAGGCTGTGCTTTTTCAATGTATTCATCGATACGCGGGTCGAATTCCATGAGGTTTGTTTTTTACGAATGTATAAATAATTAGAAAATGTGTCAATTAGAAAATGTGTCAATTAGAAAATAGAATGTCATATTTATCGCTCACAAATAACATTATCTAAATTTCTGATTGACACATTATCTAATTATCTCGTATTTTAGTCCCCACAAAACCAAAACCCATGATTTCAGAATCCCAGTTCCGGAATGAACTTCAATTGATAATCGAAAACGCCATCCGTGAAGATGTCGGTCCCGGTGATTACAGCTCGCTGGCCTGTATTCCGGCATCGGCAACGGGAAAGGCCAAACTGCTTGTAAAACAGGACGGAATTATTGCCGGGGTTGCCTTTGCCGAGATGATTTTCAATTATGTAGATCCGTCACTTTCCATCGAAGTTTTTATTAAAGATGGTGAGCCGGTGAAATACGGCGATGTGGTTTTTCACGTGTCCGGCAGCTCACAATCGATATTGAAATCAGAGCGCGTGGTGCTCAATTCAATGCAGCGCATGAGCGCCATTGCGACAAAGACCAACCAATATGTACAGCTTTTATCGGGCACAAACGCCAAAATACTCGACACCCGGAAAACAACACCCGGTTTCCGCGCCGCCGAAAAATGGGCAGTCACTGTCGGGGGCGGCGAAAACCACCGTTTCGCACTGTATGATATGGTGATGCTGAAGGACAACCACAACGATTTTGCGGGAGGTATTACGAACGCAATCACCAAGACAAAGAACTATCTGAAAGAAAATGGGCTGGACCTGAAGATTATCGTTGAAGCCCGCACGCTCGACGAAATCCGTGAAATCCTTCAGAATGATGGCGTGCACCGCATCCTGATTGATAATTTTAATTTTGAGGACACCAAAAAGGCCGTAGCGCTAATCGGCTCAAAATGCCAGACCGAGTCTTCCGGAAATATCAATGAAAATACCATACGCACTTACGCGGAATGTGGCGTCAATTACATATCTTCGGGTGCTTTGACGCATTCCGTATATAATATGGATTTGAGTTTAAAGGCTTTTTAGTCGAACGCCAAAAGGCTAACCCGTAATTTTGAACCCTGAACCCTGAACCCTGAACCCTGATTCCCAAATATCGTCCCGCCTCGAGAAAATCCCCATCATCAGGAACCTGGTGCATGTTTTGCAGCGCATCAAACTCCCGTGGCTGAATGGCTTTACGCTTTATGACCTGATTGAACTTTACGTTACCGGAATAGGCGAGGGGGCACTCCCGTACCGTTGCAGTGCCATTGCTTTCAGTTTTTTTATGGCATTGTTCCCGTTCCTGCTGTTCATCCTGAACCTCATTCCGTACATCCCGATTTCCGGTTTCCAGCAGGATTTCCTGAAGTTCGTGGAGGAAGGTGTCCCGCCAAACACATATGATGCCATTGCGGCCATCATCAACGACATTATGAACAACAGTTACCAGGGATTGCTTTCATCGGGGTTTCTGCTGTCAATTTTCCTGCAGGCAAACGGATTGAACGCCGTGTTGGTCGGTTTTCAGAAATCACAGCATATCGAAGCCAGGCGCGGTTTCCTGAGGCAGTATCTCGTGGCATTGGGAATGTCGCTGCTGCTGACGTTGATATTGATACTAACCGTCGCCATTATCGTAATCTTCGAGGTCTTTATCCAAAGTACCGATATCCCCGACTTCATCAGTGACAATATCCCATTGATCGTCGTCAGCCGTTACATTTTTGTGATCCTGATGATCCTGATCGGAATTTCAGTACTTTTTAAATTCGGGACCAAACGCACCACAAAACGCGCATTCATCTCCGTAGGCTCAGTATTTACAACCATACTCGTGATTGTATCCTCGTATTTTTTCGGAATCTGGGTCGTTAAATTTTCAAAATACAACGAATTGTATGGCTCGATCGGAACGTTACTCATCGTAATGTTTTATATTTGGATCAACTGTATGATCCTGTTGCTCGGTTTTGAACTGAATTTAACCATCAACAGGCTTAAGAAAAAGAATAAGCTGAATTAGGAGCTGTTCCTGCTGTCCGCTGTATCTTTTTTAGCTCCAGTTCGGGTGTTCTGAAAGAACGTATCGGGAACCGCTAAAAAAGGATGCCGCTTCCATCAGGGCTAAATCGTACCCATGAAGAAATTATTTACCATAATTGTACTACTGTTCTGTCCGTTGCTGTTTTCACAGTCGGTCATCGGGAAATGGAAAACCATCGATGACGAAACCGGAAAGGCGCTGGCCATACTCGAGATTTATGAAAAAGGAGGCAAAATCTATGGCCGCGTCCTCGAAATCCTGAATCCTAAAGACCGGAACAAGACCTGTTCCAACTGCTCCGGCGAAGACAAGGACAAACCCATCATCGGACTTACGGTTATCAAGGGACTAAAAAAAGACGGCGATGAATACAACGGCGGCAAAATCCTCGACCCCAAAAGCGGAAAGCTCTATAAATGCTACATTAACCTGGAAGACAAGGACAAACTTAAAGTCCGTGGTTACATCGGGATTTCATTGTTCGGAAGGACACAGTACTGGCACCGCGTTAAATAGTTGCCAATGGACAATTAACAATTGGCAAACAGCAGGCCGCTTTTAAATAATTATCCATTGTCCATTATCCATTGTCAATTATCAATTATCCATTGTCAATTAATTAAAAAATGTTCGCCGAAGTCATTCTCCCGTTAAACCTCTCCCGCACGTTCACCTATAGCCTGACGGCGGCAGAATCCGATTTGCTCCGCAAGGGCATGCGGGTAGCTGTACCTTTCGGGAAAAGCAAGATATATACCGGGCTGGTAATCGACCTGCACGAAAACGAACCCTCACTTTACGAACCAAAGCCCATCAGCCAGATACTGGATGAAAAGCCGATTGTTACAGAAATCCAATTGGCGCACTGGCAGTGGATTGCTTCCTATTATATGTGTGCCATCGGCGACGTATACCGCGGCGCGATGCCTTCCGCGCTGCTTCTTGAAAGCGAGACCGTCATTTCTTTAAAAGGCGAAGCGTATTTTGAAAAAGCCGACCTCAATGAACAGGAATATACCGTGTACGAGGCCTTGATGCACCAATCTTCATTAAAAGTCGCCGACATCATGTTGCTGCTCAACAGGAAGAATATTTTTCCCGTGCTGCGAAAAATGATGGAGAACAACGTGATTTCCATCCGCGAGGAAGTGCATGAGATTTATACTCCCAAACTGGTAAAATACATCCGCCTGCATCCCGACTATAGCGAAGCCGCAGATTTGCAGGCGTTGCTGGAGGCATTGTCCGGGGTAAAAAAACAGTCCGAAGCCATCCTCGGTTATTTTCAATTGGCAGCAGAGAAAAAACCGATTCCCGTCAGGCGGCTGTCGGAGAGTTCCGGCGTTTCGCCCGCCGTTGTAAAAGGGCTGGTAAAAAAAGGGATTCTCGAGGAATACGTCATCCGAGAAGACCGCGTTGATTTTGGTGATGATCCGGGGAACAACGCATTACGCTTAAGCATGGCCCAGCAAAGCGCGCTGGACCAAATCCGGGCTGCACTGGGTGATAAGGAAGTTTGTCTGCTGCACGGCGTCACCGCTTCGGGAAAAACCGAGATTTACCTGCGCCTGATCGAACAATACATTGAGCAAAACAAACAGGTATTGTACCTGTTGCCTGAAATTGCCTTAACGACACAGCTTGTCGGCAGGCTGCAGAAGCATTTCGGGAATAAGGTTTCCGTTTTTCATTCGAAATACAGCAATAACGAACGGGTGGAAACCTGGAACCGTGTTCTGGAAAATTCCGAAAAAGCGCAAATCGTTATCGGGGCAAGGTCAGCCTTGTTCATGCCATTTCAGCAATTGGGGCTGATCATCATCGATGAAGAACACGAGCAGACGTTCAAGCAACAGGATCCCGCACCGAGGTATCATGCACGTGACGCGGCCATTGTACTGGCGGCACAACATCAGGCAAAAGTACTGCTGGGGTCGGCCACACCGTCTCTCGAAACCTATTATAACGCGCAGTCCGGCAAGTATGGCCTTGCCGAAATCACGGAGCGTTTCGGGAATGTGATGATGCCCGACATCGAACTCGTCGATATTAAGGA
>CALRKC020000165.1:0-5973 GCA_943367895.1 Erythrobacter sanguineus
TAAACAAGTGTGTCCATCGACAAATCGGCACGGATATCTCTATTTTTGTCAAGGCCAGTGTTTTTTGCAGTTTGCATCACATAATCCTTAATTGCATAACTATTGTATGATTCGTTATCCTTGTCCGAATAATCTCCAGGGATTATTCCAACAATTTTTCTGAATTTCCGGCGAATAGTATCATTATGTTGTTGGTTGTTGGGATTCTTAAGGCTGACACTTTCATAATAAATCACATATCCTTTTGACCTGAGTGAATCAGCAATTTGTTTGATCCTCGCAAATTTTTCAGGTTTGTTAATGTGGGACATGGGAATAAACTGAACATCCTTACTTCCATTGGTATAATGCCAAACCATAAAAGTGCCATTGTAGTTATTTACAATAAAACCGGTTACCATCTTTCCGCAGGAAATCAGCAGCGACGCAATTAAGGCAAAAAATATTTTATTTCTCATTTTAGGGAATTAATAACGTCAATCTTTATTAAAAGATTGACGTTAATGTTATTAAATTAGTATTTCTACTAGCGTCATCACTGCAGGTAGGATTACATCGGCAGCGCCAAACCAGCATCCTGCTTTGCATTTTCCACGACCTTTTATCTTTGTCCCGTCTGGGTTTGTGTATTTTTTGTTACAATCTTCAATACACTCTGAAAGACTTTTTCCTTCGCTGCTGTCCTCACTTAACTTATTTTGATTGGTCACGAAATGGTCAGTTTTGAGAGGCATGTTTTTAATGATATTTTCGGAAAACTCAAGGCTTATTAATCCGTTTCCTTCCTCGGGGATTACAAATTTAACCTGTGCTTTTTCTGTTTTCCCTTCTTTGTTTTTAAAAGTAACGTTACAAAAAACAGTTTCCGAAGGTCCGGCCGGGCTTTGTCTGAATGATGGCAATTCCATTTTGACAAACTTTGTCTGTGCATTGGCGGTTAGTGCAAGCGTACATGTGGCGAATAAAATAAAAAATAATTTTTTCATGGTAATAAATAATTTAAGATTTAATAAAATTTTACATTCGTTTCAAATCTCTGCAGCAGTTTGATATTGTAAAGTTATTTTATTTGAAAGGAGCGTGCTTACGGGTTTTGTATGCAAAATGTTAAAATTATATCAGCCCTAATCTTTTGGCTTCAGTTACAATATCATTGTCATTGCCTTTTGTGACGCACATGTAGTCCTTTATAAATTGCTTCCTTTTTTCGATACCACTACGCGACATACCGAGGATTTCCATCATTTTCTTTGTTTTTAAGCCTTTGGCGAGCAGCATTATAATTTCGCGATTGACACGGTCAAGGTATAATTCTCTTGATATCAATGATTTCAGCCCGTTTCGTGCTGTTTCAGTATGGTACTTTTCGCCTTTCAATATTTTATCAAGCGCACTAAGCAATATGTCTCCCGTAAAATCGCTTTTGACCAATATTCCTTCCGGATCGGTTTTCCTTATGATATTGTATAATACAATGGCTTCCGAATATGCAGTCAGTAACATTATTTTTGTCTCAGGCCATTTTTCGCGAATTAAAACGGCCAGATCTTCACCGGAATGAATACTCTTTTCGGGAAAAGCCGGAAGGCCTAAATCCAAAAAAACCAATTGGAATTTGTTCCTGTTCAACGGGCTGGTAATCATGCCGTAGGCAGTTTTACAGCAATGGGCAACAGCAATCTCAATCTCATAGCGGTCGTCTATAAAATGCAGAATGGCTTTGTAGCCCTCGATCTGTGAGGGATGGTCATCAATCATTAAAACATTAATTTTCATAGTATTTGGATTAATGGTTCGTATACCTGTTTATGCGATTGTCGTAGGGATATCGATATCAGAAATCATATTGAAAATAATAAAGCGTTATTCCGGTTCGAGCGGAACGGTAATCATCAATATAGTTCCGCTCCCGGGTGCAGACTGTATTTTCAACTTTCCCCCCAGCTCGTTCACGCGATCTTTCATATTTACCAATCCAAAACCCTTATTTATTGATCTCTTGTCAAACCCAATGCCGTCATCTGTTATGGTAACAATTAAAGCCGTTTTTCTGCGTATACTTACCGTCACGCGGCTTGCAGATGCATGTTTAACGATGTTTTGTGATGCTTCCTGAAGGATGCGGTACAGTTGCATTTTTAGGTGTCCGTCTATCGCCTGCCAGTCGATGTCGTCATCTGCCTCGAGCGTAAATAACGTCCCGGAATGGGTTTCCATCGCCAGGAAGATGGAGCGAACGATGGTGATAAAATCAACGTTGGCATTAAAGGTGTCGGTGCCCAGGTCGTATGCGATATTGCGTATTTCTTTTTCGACCTCGTGGATCTCATCAATATGGGCCAGGGCCTTTTGTATGGTTTCAGGATCCTGTTTCTTCCCGATTATAAAGAGGTTCAGCCGAATGCTTGTGAGTTTTCCCATCACGCCGTCATGGAGTTCCCGTGCAATGCGCTTTTTCTCCTGTTGTTTGCCCTCTTCAAGTCGCTGTTGCTGGGCATGCATGAGGTTGTACATTTCTTCATTGGCGTCGTGCTTTTGTTTAATGAGTTTCAACTCACGGATTTTAAGGCGCTGTTGGTTCAATAGGTAGGTAATGATAAGCAGCAGCAGGGCAAGGGCAAAGAAAGCAGCAACTGAAATCAGCTTGCGATCTTTACGGGCATTTTCGGCCTTTAATTGTTTTTGTTGTTGGATGAGGTTGTCGGTTTCGAACTCGATGCGGGCAAATTTGTCGGCAGTTTTTCTGTCGAGAAGTTGTAAGCTGTCCTGAATTCTTATGTATTCATTTAAATATTTTGTGTCGTTTCCGGGGTTAAGTGAAGCCAATTGTCTTAACGTCAGTAAAGTTGTCCTTCTCATTTTATCGGCGCAAGCCATTTTATAGGCTTCTTTTGCAACAATTAACGCTCTTGCGGTATCCTTTTTTATAGCATAATATTGAGACAGTATATATTTAATATCAACGTTCGTGTCTTTGAATTTAAAACTGTCCGGCAGTTCATCAATTTTTGAAAGCTTCGCCGGCAGGGAATTGTCAATGCCAACCTTCAGGTTTGAATAAATCAGATTGATTAACCCTAAATGGTATAATTTTGGTTGGTGAACGAATAAATCCTTATTCTCGAGTGCTTTTTTAAAAAACGGGATGGCTTCTTTAAATTTTTCCTGATTCTGATACAGAAGCCCTATATCAATCATAATCAATTCCCGGGGATGCTCGATATCGTTTTTATTCGTCTTTTTACTTAATTCAAGCGCTTTGTTGTAGAATGTTAATGACTTGTCAAATTGTCGAAAAGCATCGTTCAGGATCCCTAACATTACATAACAATACATCATCTTCTCGCTCTGTTTAATCCGGTCGGGATTTAAAAAAGTCAATGCTTTGTAGGTGCTTTTTTCACAGCCGCTAAGGTCGTTTGCATCAAACTGGTCCCAGGCTTTCTTCAAAATCATCCCAGCAATTTGAACGGTATCTTTAAGTTTTATATACATCTTTTGCGACAAATACGTGTAATAGTATGAACTGTCCCGATCATTTTTATAGGTGTCTGACAGATAACTGTATGCTTTGGCTAATGCAAAACTGTCTTTTGACTTCCTTACATTTTTAAGTATCTTACAGGTGATTAATTTATAGTTTACAGTATCCTCCATGTTCCAAAATCGATTTGCGATCCTGAAATAATATTCCCTTTTTTTGGAACCGTCTGGCTGTTGCTCAACAATTGCCAAAGCCTTTATGTTGTTTTTCTGTCTGATGGCATAGGGAAGATGGTCATCATAAGCGATTCTCAGGAATTTATCCAGACTGTCGGCGGAAGATCCAACTTTTTGGCTTCCTTCTTTTCTGCAGCCCGTCAGCAAAATCACTATTAATAGTAACAGGTGGGTTTTTTTCGGCATATTGTTGGTTTGGCTATTACGCGCCTAACTTAGCCCAAAACTTTAGATTCCGGTTACGCATTTTGTGTAATAAATGTTAATTTTCTTTATCAACGGTGCGTAATCTTTATTTTTAGAACATGAGAACACTTGTAATAGGCGATATACACGGCGGGCTACGCGCCATACGGCAGGCATTTGAGCGGGCGGGTGTGACCACCGCCGATACCCTGATTTTCTTGGGCGATTATGTAGACGGCTGGAGCGAGGCCCCACAGGTGCTCGACTTGCTGATACAGCTGCAGCAGTCGCACCGCTGCGTGTTCATCCGCGGGAACCACGATGCGCTGCTGTATGAATGGCTGCAGGGCCATGACGACAACCTGCTGTGGTACAAGCATGGCGGCGAGGCAACGGTCAATGCCTACAGGAGTGTCTCCGAAGCCGTGAAACAGCAGCATGCCGCGTTTCTCGAAAAGCTGGAGAATTTTTACCTCGACGATCAAAACAGGCTGTTTGTACATGCCGGTTTTACGAACCTTAACGGCGTCGCGTATGAGTACTTTCCCAAGATGTTTTTCTGGGAACGTACACTGTGGGAAACCGCCCTGGCGCTCGATCCCCGCATGAAAAGCGATGACCCGTCGTACCCCAAACGGTTCAGGCTGTACCGCGAAATCTACATTGGGCATACCCCCGTCACGCGTATCGGCCAAACAGTCCCCGTAAACCGTGCCTGCATCTGGAATGTCGATACCGGCGCGGCATTCCGGGGGCCGCTGACGGTGATGGACATCGATACCAAGGCGTTCTGGCAGAGCGATCCGTTGCCGGCGCTGTATCCCGGGGAAAAGGGGCGGAATAATTAGACGGGCTGCGCGCTTCGGCTGGCAGACCCGCTGTCCTTCAGGCCTCTTTGAGTTTGTCAATAAAGTCAATCCACACAAGCCGCATGCACGGCTAAAGCCTGAAAATCGACGAAGCCTGAAAATCGGGATTCCAAAACCCAAAACCCAAAATCCAAAATCCAAAATCCAAAACCGGAAGCCTGTCCCCGTTTATAACCTGTTCATAAAAACACCTCAAAACCATTGTATTGCAGTGGCCAAAGGCTTATTTTAGGCGGTTATGAAGTATCCGTATATCATTATTGACGATGACCCGGAGAGCAGCGCCAGGACCGAATCCCTGTTTGGGGAGTTCGCGAACTACTACCTGCTCGGGAAGGCCGACAATTATGACGATGCGGTGAACCTGGTCCTGGAGCACAAGCCCCGTATGATTGTCCTCGAGATCAAGCCGAAGAACAAGAAGAGCAACCTGTCGCTCGCCCTGATCAATGAGCTGTACCGCTTTATGAAGCAGGTGCCGAAGATCGTCGTACTGACGAAGGGTAAGGAGCTGGCCTATGAAGCCATCAAGCATGAGATTTTTGATTACCTGATCAAGCCGCTGAGCATACACGAGCTGCGCAAGACGCTGATCAAGTTTGAGCGCGGGACCGAGGAACTGCCGACGACACTCTGCATCAAATCCTATGGCGACTACCGCTTTATCGATATGGAGGACATCGTGTATGCGAAGGCAGACAACAACTCGACCGACATTTATATGGCCAATGGCGATATGGTGACAGCCTTCAAGACGATGAAGCATTTCGAGATGACGCTGCCGTCAGAATTCATCCGGATACACAATTCGTACATCATCAACATCAACCACGTATCGCGGATCCACCTGGGGAACAATGTGTGCTACCTCAAGAACAGCAAGGTACAGATCCCGTTCTCGAAGTCGTACAAGAAAAACGTCGACATGCTGATCCACCTGATCACGACCAATGAGAACAAGGAGCTCAGCAAGATTTACCTGAACCTCGACAACATGAATTAGGCGTAGGCGGGTTTAAGGCTTTGGCTTTGGTTTTCAACCGCCCTTCAAATCCGTCCATCTACCACCAAACGGCATGCATCCACTATTTCAGGGGTTTTTACGCATCCGACTTTGTAGGATTCCCCGTAGTTTTACCCCATCAAAATGAAACAAACACAAAAAATAGTAACAATATCCCCTAAATTGAAAATCATG
>CALRKC020000166.1:0-5962 GCA_943367895.1 Erythrobacter sanguineus
AGCCACTGTTTGCCAAAGCGGCAACGCCGCCCCCGTTTGGGTTGTTTACAAAGTGTTCGGCAAAACAGTCTTTATCGAATTCACCTGCGTCGCAGCAGCCGGTATATAAGATTTGGTAGTTTGCGCCGTTTGATAAATTATCCATGTCCTCCCGATACAGGCTGTGTCCTTTCATCCCACTGGAAACACCTATTCCCCATGGGCTTCCGTGATCAACATGCCCGATAATATGGAAATTAAGGCCATTAACCGGATGTCCGTTATTGAGCCTTTCAATTGTTGTGGGTCGGGTTAACTCCTCACTTCCCGGAAAAATGTTGCAATAAACATTGTTAATGCCGGGCGTAAAATCGTCATACATTTTCCACTTCTCGATATTGTTTGCATTGCTCCAGAATGGCTGCGTTGTGGTGGTATTGTTCCACATCTGGCCATGGTATCCATTGCAGTATGGTGGTGAAAAGAAGTACGGTCCGATAAATAAGTTATTGTTAACATAGGCGGTATCGGATACGTTTGATAAACTTTCATAAGAGATGATCTTCTGCACAAAAGTCTGGGCTTCAGCTACGGTATCGACTGGCGCACGGCCAATAAAGTTATCCGGGCCGCCAATCTCTATCGGATTGTCCCAGCCGTAATCTGAGTCGCCGTCGCTATTCCAGTTGTAATTTGGGTCTCCGGGCTTGTACACATCACAATAATACATATCAGTATTTCTCAAAATCCCATCATTAGTACCGATCCTTGGAGGAATTACCGCGGTATCGCCGCCTAAAAGTATAAACAATCCTGCTCCCCAATAATGGTGGGCGGCTTTAAGATAGTTTCTTATTTTTTCGGCATTATCGCTGCCGGGATAGTTTTGATAGATCTGTTCTACGGTGGTAACCAGCGTAGGGATGCCTTTCTGTGATTTATAGGTTGCAAACAGGTCGAAGGAAGGCTTTAATGCTTCGTTCGTAATGACAATACAGTCCGGGACATCGCCATAAGGTGACGGTTTCCAGGGAATGTTAAGCTTCTGGGTGTGCGGCTGATTGTCCGTGTCCCATATGACGTTAGCGGTCTTGGCACTGCTGGACAGCAAGTCCGGATTCTCTACGGATGACCGAACAAAGTCCTTCGTAAGCTCATGGCGTCGTTCCGTGATCCGTAACTGATATTCCTCGTTTCCAATGGTATATTGGATTGAAAGGTGTATTTCCTCGAAATAATAAAGCTTCTTTTCCTTAGCATAATATTGAAAAGGGCAGATGTTCAATGTGACCATGTGATAGCCGAAAACGGTTGCATCGTTTGCTAATTCACCACTTTTTGCCGGGTATGGCGTGTTTAACTGGTAGTAGGCCATGTCCGGAGCTACAAAATCAGGGCATGGCTGCCCGTTTAACGGACAGGCAGGTTGCGAGGGGTATAGCAAAAGGTTGGCCCCTGCTAATGTCGATGTACCGTTGTTGAATTGAACACCCGTAACCACACTGCCTGCCGGCAAATAGTAATTGCGGGAAATAACGGGTAGTTGTGGTGCGCCTACTTTCGTAGTGTTACTGCTGTTGCGACTGCTCTCGATAACGGCATACTGGCCATTTTGTGTGATTTTAAAGTCAGTGTTCTGAGTAATAAAAGCGTCTGAGACCTGCCCGAATCCCATGTTTGTGAGAAAGAGCAGCAGAAGCATCGGAATCATTTTGTTCATATGTAGTTGTTTAAAGATTACTTGTTCATTGGTTTATTTTTAACCCGCCAGTCGATGTTTGGAAAAAAACAGCAATTGCTAGTGAATTCACTAAGCGCCATTTTCAAATTATTATAACCATTTCGTAAGGCACTCCAAATCTCAATTTCTCATTATACTATCCTACACAGTAATCCGTTGCCTGTAATAAACGCAATTTGATATTGTTTTTAATTTTGAATAAACTTAAACAATTAATTTCTTATAAAAACGATTTTAATGCAAATATTTTTTATAAAAAAATTACTATTTGGAGTTTATTATGTTTTAAAAGCCTAATAAATCGCGATATTATAATCGTATCGAGATTTATAATTTATAGCAGAATATGATTCCGAGCGCCTGCGATGGCCCGAAATTGGTACAGTACCACATGCGAAAGCATGGTAAAAGAATGCCGGTATCCTTCCGGGGCGCATGCTATGCATCCCAATCCCAATTGACGACATCCGCACTGCGCTGTTTTGGAGAATCAAGTTACCTAAGCTTAGGCCAAAAAAAAACCAGCGTAAAAGCTGGTTTCATATTCTTAAATTTAATTCCTGTTGCGGAAATCAGGCGCTTACTCTCCTAAAAACGGGTAACGATAGTCTTCCGGAGTCACGAATGTTTCCTTAATCGTACGGGGCGACACCCAGCGCAGTAAGTTCAATGCTGACCCTGCCTTGTCATTCGTCCCGGAAGCCCTCGCACCACCGAAGGGCTGCATGCCTACCACGGCTCCTGTCGGTTTGTCATTGATGTAGAAGTTTCCTGCCGCATTCTTCAATGCTTCTGTAGCTTCTGCCAATGCATAACGGTCCTGGCTGAACACCGCGCCGGTCAGCGCATACGGAGAAGTTTCGTCAACCAGTTTCAGGGTCTCTGCCCATTGGCTGTCCTCATATACATAAATCGTCATCACAGGCCCGAACAGCTCTGTTTCCATCGTTGCATAATGTGGGTCGGTAGTGACAATTACGGTTGGTTCGATAAAATATCCAACCGATTTATCATAATTCCCGCCGATGATGATCTCGGCGTTCTTGTCTTTCTTTGCCTGATCAATATATGACGCCAGCTTGTCAAAAGAGCCCTCGTGTATTACCGCGGTAATAAAGTTCGAGAAATCAGCAGGCGAACCCATTTTCATGGACTTTACATCAGTGATCAATTGTTCCTTTACGGCAGGCCATAGGCTTTGTGGGATATAAGCACGTGACGCTGCAGAGCACTTTTGTCCCTGGAATTCGAACGCACCACGGGCAATACCCGTAACCACCTGTTTTACATTCGCTGAAGGATGCGCCACGATAAAATCCTTACCGCCGGTCTCACCGACAATCCTTGGATAGGTCTTGTATTTTTCAATATTGTTCCCGATGTGTTTCCAGATGTCCTTAAAAACCTGCGTCGATCCCGTGAAGTGAATACCGGCAAAATCGGCATGCTCGAAAATCGTGTTACTGATCATCGCCGCATCCCCGAATACTACATTGATGACACCATCAGGAACACCGGCTTCCTTAAACACGTCAATAATGACCTTCGCGGAAAACACCTGGCTGTCGCTCGGTTTCCAAACTACTACGTTGCCCATCATCGCCGCACTTGCAGGCAGGTTGGCCGCAATCGCGGTAAAGTTAAATGGCGTAATGGCATATACGAATCCTTCGAGCGGGCGGTATTCGAGCCTGTTCCACATATCCGAATTTGATTTCGGCTGGTCGTTGTATATCTGCGTCATAAACTCGACGTTGAAACGCAGGAAATCGATTAATTCACAGGCCGCGTCAATCTCTGCCTGGAATATGGTTTTCGATTGTGCGATCATCGTTGCGGCATTGATTTTCGAACGGTAAGGCCCTGCAATCAGTTCTGCCGCCTTCAGGAAAATAGCGGCGCGTTGCTCCCAGGCCAGATTGGCCCAGGCATCTTTGGCTTCAAGTGCATTGGCAATCGCCATATCTACATGTTTTTTCTCGGCCAGGTGGTAAGTCCCTACAATGTGTTTGTGGTCGTGCGGGGCAGACATGTTTTTGGTGTTTCCGGTCCTGATTTCCTCACTCCCGATGTACAATGGCACGTCGATTTGCGTGTTCCACATGGTGTTGTAGGCGGCAAGAACCGCTTCCTTCTCGGGGCTTCCCGGCCTGTAGGCCTTTACCGGTTCATTGACCGCTTTAGGCACATGAAAAAAACCTTTTAGCATAAATGTATATCTTTTAAGTATTAGCTGAAATTATGGCGCAAAGATACGAAATCGGCAGTGAATTTTTATGTTTTTGAGAATATGTTGGTCTCAGTTACAGTCTCAGTTCGATAGCGCAGATTTTTAATCCGTGCCCGCAATACATATCAAAAGCTACAATGTGAGGGTTTTATTTTTTTACTCTCCGCAGGCCCGAGCGTCACGCCTGTGCCTATCATGTGTATCAAAAACTACAATGTAACGATTGTAGTTTTTTTATATCTTTAAATTAGAGTATCGGGCCTGGTTGTGAGAAGGGTTTGAAAATAGCTATGTTATATGCTTTGCGTGCACGAGCGTGACGCTCGCGCTAGCCGGGGGAGTTATAACTGACAAAAATCTAATGAAGGATATTGAATTTTTTCTAAAATAAAATATGGAACACTTACTTGAATTAAAAGAGGATATCGATAAGTTAACGGATGATTTATTGATTAAAAAGTTCAACCAAAAACCTGTAAAAGAAGGTGAGTTTAACTATTATCCGGTATTTGCAAAGCGAATGAATAAATTTCAGGGTTTCCTTTTTGATGAAGTAATTTCGAAAAGAAATGTTGAAGTAGCGTTTCGTACATTTAAACCATCCTGGTATATAGCAATATCGATTTTAGATTATTGCAAAGACGATAAAATATTAAAAGAACTTTCACATCATATCAAGAAACATTGGAACAAAGAAGATTATGAATCTTTTCTACAATATATTAGTAAAGAAGAAAGATTCTTTAAATATTTTGAATAATTGCAATAGCTTGCATCTCAGGGTAATGTATCAAATGTGTTGGTAACAAGTCGTGTAGTATTTTAATATTGAAAATCCGAGCTATCGGGGTTTATTGACAAGATCCGACTTGAACATTCTTTAGTTTATCTGAATGATGATATTTATGATATTCGTGGAATAAATCCAATAAAACTTCCTTTTGATATTAATAAGATTCCTGAGGTTCGTAAGGAAATAGACATAAAAAGTATTTTTAATTTAAAGTAATGAGTATGATTACCAAAGAAAAAGTAAAGCAGATTGTAGAGAAATATATCAAGGATAAAAATATCCCTCATACTAAATTACTGAAAGAAGCAAACGAGGTCAGATTTAAAAAAGACAAAGAAATAGCACATGGCGAAAAAGAAGGAGAAATTAAGGATGTTTATTTATATCGTTATTTAGCGATGTGGACACAAGAGGAAAAAGGAATGACGGTTTATGTTGATGCACATACAGGAGAATTATTATATATCATGACACCGCACTGGTACATTGATATTGAAAAATAATTTTAAAACAAAAAAGCTACTCTAATCAGTGGTTTTTTTGTTTTAAAATATATACTAGTGGCAGATGTCCTAACCTCGAGAATTTTAGCTAAAAAGGCGGGGGAAGCACGTGATGTCCTTGCAGAATTCAGGGAAACAGTTACGAATGAGAAAAAGCTTGAGGAAATTGATGAGTTAGCGGAGCATTTGGATGAGGTTGCGGGAATGGCTGAAAACATTCGGACAACAAAGAACGCTGAACTTTTTAAAGAAAGTGCCAAAAAGCTTTCTAAAATCAAACCTAGAGAAGCTTTAAAGTATTTAGATGAAGCATTGCCGCACTTTAACCATAAGATAGATGGAGATACTGTGGTGCAAATTTCCGATACTAATTGCAGCCTAATTGTTCAAAAAGTCGATGAATTTCTGAAAACTGGAAAAATTTCAAAAGCAGCGCACTGTGGACCAATAAATATTTTGGAGATATCCAATAAGTATAAAAGAGCATTTATTACAACGACAATCCCCTCTCTTAAAAATATTATGAAAGAAGGAGAAAGAGGAATTATGTATGGCAATAGAGGAGCCCATCGTACTGGACATGTATTCAATGTTATCAAAACTGAAGGTAAATTGAAATTTATTGATGGCCAAAGCGGAGGCCTTGCGGATTTAACTAAAGGCTATATATCATTCAAATACTTAAAAACAAATTAATAATAGATTATGTTAACTGA
>CALRKC020000167.1:0-5938 GCA_943367895.1 Erythrobacter sanguineus
GTCAACTCTGAAATCCTGGGCGTACTGGTCAATATCTACGAAAAGCAAAACGGCGAAAAGCCGAAAGTCGTTGCCTGCCACGCCGGATTGGAATGTGGTATCTTAGGTACCAATTACCCTGGAATGGACATGATCTCGTTTGGGCCCACCATCCATGGCGCCCACTCCCCCGACGAAAGGGCGAGCATTACATCGGCACAGAAATACTGGAAGTTTGTGTTGGAAATCCTTCAAAATATTCCTGCTAAAAACTAAAGTCAATAAAAGCTTATCTTCACGGTAAGCTTTTTTTTTCTTCTGTAAGAGAAAGCGTTAAGGTACGGCGCTAACGTGGTCGCGCTGCAGCTCCCCGCGGATTATGGCTTGCAGTACAGTATCCGCAATTGCTTTTATACAATATTGATAACGCTATGGCGAAACGACGCTGGATTTCATGACCAGTGAGTGTACTTGTGAATTGTGAAGAATTAAAAGGCGTCACCGGCGATATCAATGAAAACTGGAATCCCTGCAAAAAGAACTTGTCAGCCGATTTTTTGAAGCCGCTGCGCACGCCTGAAATATCGCCGCGAACAATTAGGAGATTTATTAAAATTAAAAGTGTTTTTGATATACTTTTAACACGATTCTGCGTTATATCGGAAATCACCAAAATCAATGAAACCACTATTATTGGCGTTGCTGCTTTCAACGGCCCTGTTATCCTGCACCAATCACAAAACCGAACGGGTCGAAAGGGCTTTTTACTACTGGAAAAGTGACAGTTACCAATTCACTGAGGCGGAGGATACGCTGATGAAAAAGCTCGATGTGCACAAATTTTATTTCAAGTTTTTCGAAGTCGAAAAAAGCCCCGTAATGGGGTTGATTCCTGTCGCAAAAACCAACTATAACTTTTACAATCGTGACAGCACCCTCATCATTCCGACGGTGTACCTGCGCAACGAGGTATTTAAGGATGTTACACGCGGCAGCCTGGACACGCTCGCAGACAATGTCAACTTCCTCATCAGGAAGTACGCTAACCAGTACCGCAATTATGGATACCAACCCAAACTGTCCGAATTTCAGATGGATTGCGATTGGACCATCAGTACGAAAGACAACTACTTCTACTTCCTCAAAAAATTAAAGTCGGTGTCAGGACTTACGATCAGCTGCACGCTCCGGTTATACCCATACAAGTACCCCGATAAAATGGGTGTGCCACCGGTGAACAAAGTCATGCTGATGTGTTACAACCTTGTAAATCCGCTGCAAAGCAGGAATAAGAACGCAATACTCGATATCGACGAACTGTCATCCTATTTGAAAACGCCAAAGAAATACCCGTTGCATCTCGACATTGCGCTGCCGGTGTATTCCTGGATCCAGGTATACCATAACAACCGATTTGTGAAGGTCATCGCCGGAAATGCCTCCGATTTTGGGGGTCTCATCAAACCCGAAAATAAACTGTGGCATGTGGTGATGCAGGATACCGTAATGAGCGGTCACTACCTGCGTGCCGGGGACAAGCTCAAAATCGAGGAAATCACAAAAGAGCAACTGAATGATGCCATTAAAGTCATTAAAAAGAACGTTGCACTTGATAAGGAAATTACCGTCTCACTCTTTCATCTCGACGAAAAACAATTAAAACACTATAACGATGCGACAGTTTCGGGTTTTTATTCTGCTTTTACTCAGTAGCGCCGGTTATCAGGCATTCGGCTGTGGTTTTTATCCTTACGGGGAATCGCTTCGGTTTTGCTTCCTCAATCCGTCCCATTTCAATTATCGTTCCTTCAGCGAATTTTGTTATTCGTCAGATTCATTTTATCCGTCTCAGCAGGGTGTATATGAAGAAGGCGAAAAACAGCCCAATGAACTCCTATGGATGGATTATTGCAAAGGGAAAGTCCCCTATAAAGCGATTTCGGAAGCCGTCTACAGCCTCTCGGTTAAGGATATCAACGCCAAATCCGGGAACGCGATGATCCGTTACCTCTATACAGTGAAGGATAATGAAGCACTGTCGTATCTCAGGTTTGCAAAAAAATGTGAAGAGATCAACATGCTTTACGATGATCCATGGGAACGCGGGGACTATGCAGCCCTGCCCAAACGCGGTAAAGCAATCCGTGAAGCATTGGATTTGTCCAAATCGGCAAAGTCGGAAGCGCTCAGGCTGCGATATGCGTTCCTGGCCATCAGGCTTTCCTATTACAATCGCGATATGGACAAGGTTAAGAAAATCTATCAGGCCAATTTTGAAAATCGGCAGGATAAGAACATTGTGTATTACTGGAGCATGTACTTCATGACCATTGCTGAAAAGGACAGCGCACTTTCCAATTTTTATGCCGCGCAGGTTTTCGCCAATGCTCCCGAGAAACGTTTCATGGTATACCAACAGTACAATGATTCGGTTCCTGTTATTCAAACCCTGAAACATGCGGCAACCCGGAAGGAAAAAGCCAATGTGTACCTCCTTTCTGCCACACTGAACAGCGGCAGGGCTTTGGATGACCTTGTGAAACTCCATGAACTGGACCCGAAATCAAAAGCACTGGGTTTTCTCCTGCTGCGGGAAGTCAACAAAATCGAGGACTGGGTCTGCACGCCTTATTACACCACTTTCTTGCCGTCAATGCGGTATGATGACGAGTTGTCCGTGAAATTGATCTTAAACGGTGTCGAAAAGGACAGGGCTTACGCAAAACGCGTATTGCAATGGGTTGAAGCGACCCCCGCGCAGCACAAGGAAAGTCAGGTGCTTTGGAAAACTGTGCAAGCCCACCTTTTATTTCTTACCCGGAATTACAGCGAAAGCCTCACGGTTATTTCCGGCCTGGAAAAAAAAGTCAGTACAAATGACAGCATCTTTGCCCAGCTGCAGAAAATAAAGGCGCTGGATCTTACCGCAGACCAGCCCAATGGCAACGCCGTGCTATTGCCTGCCGTGAAACCGATCATCCTGGCAAACAGGAACGATAAGAAATTTCTTTTCGCCCTGGGACGCGAACTTGAATTCAAAGGCAATATCAATGAAAGCCTGCTGTTATATGCTAATGTAAGCAGCCGTTACGATTACAATGTATACTGGAAAAGCCGTAAAAACGTTAAAGGCTCTTATCATGATTATTATGGAGATTACTTCGAGTATGCCGATAACAATCTTTCGACTGCACAGACAGCCTCGTTCCTCAATGATGTCAAAAGATTTACAGACGACAGCGATCCTTTTCGGATATGGGAACTGGGTGTGCTCCGGACAGAACTTTCGCGGCTGTACGACCTCCTTGGCACCCAATACATCAGGGAAGACAAATTGTCGAAAGCACTCGAATGCTTCAATAAGATGGATGCCGGGTATTATGAAAACAGATATGGTGTATGGCGGGGTGAAGGTTATAACACGAGTGTCTTCGACAAAAATCCGTTTACCGACATGAAGTTTACCACACCATTCATGCCACAGGATTTCGATTTTATACTCACCAAGAAATCGATAACACAAAAACTGATTTACTGCCTGAATCGTGCTAAAAATCCCAATGAAAAAAACAGGGATTATTATTATTTCCTTGCCGCCAACTGTTATTACAATATGACCATTGCAGGAAACAGCTGGATGATGCGCCGTTTTGGTATTTCCGAATATGATGTATCGCCTTTCCCGTCAGACGAGCAGGAATTCAGGGAAGGAAACCTCGCGCACCATTACTATTATATGGCCTACCGCCACGCGAAGACAGAAAAATTCAGGGCATTGTGTCTTCGCCTCGCCAAAAGATACAAATTGCTCAAAAACAAATACCCGGACGCGTATGATGATCTGACAAACGGGTGTACGGCATTTCGGGATTATTTCAAGGCAAGAAGGGAAGGAGCGTAATTTACTTCTTCTTCATCCGGAACCATTCCGTCTTCGGCTGCCCTTTCTCAACACCCGAAACTTCTGCAATCAGGCTGTCTTTGACGTGTTTGTAAATGATCTTCTTCGGAAAGTCGTGCGCCGGGTTTTCAAACGTCATTTCATTTTCTGCAGACGAAGTCATATCGAATTTCACCGGTTTGTCATCGTTCTGCCCATAAGCCTTCGCCGAGAATGACAGCGAATCGCCGCGCTGCACCAGCTGCATGTCCTCTGAAAAGACCGTGTCCTGTCCCACAATAAATAACCCGAAGCCAATCAGCGTACTGTCATTGAAAGTCGCCCATTCTTCTACCATCTTCCCGGCCCGCGAATCGTTTTCCCAACGACCCAAAAGCCATTTCGCTTTTTCAATCTTGTCATACGAACGGTCTTTGTTGCAGCTTACCAGCGCAGCCAACAGCAACAGCAGTGATACTTTTCTCATCATTTCTCAGGTTTTGCTTACAAATATAACTTTTCCGCGCATAAAAAAAGGCATCCAATCGGACGCCCTTTGATAGAATCTATGATTCAGGTGATATTAAAGTGCTAATTTAATAATTGTGGTCTTTTTTGTAATCGTCGATGTCCTTATTGATGTCATCAACACTTTTCTGTACGCGGGTCTTAAAAGCATCCCAGCCTTCCTTACCCTTGTCTGCCCAATTGTCGAGGTCTTTCTGCAATTCCTCGTTCCTCGCTTCTAGCGCATCAATCTGCTTTTCGAACTTCGCGCGGTTGGCCGCAGATTCCGTCTTCAGTTTTACTTTAAACTCAGCAATACGCGTTTTATTGTCCGCGATAAGGCTGCTCGTTTTGGCTTTCAGTTTTGCGTAATCAGATAGCGTATCTGCTTCCGCCGCATCGGCTTTGGCATTGGCTTCCGCCTGTTCCTGCCTAGCCTCTGTAACTTCTTCTTTTGCCTCGTCAATGTCCTTTGCATCATGCTTGCAGGATGGCATCAACAACATTGAAAAAACAGCCGCAGCCGTAATGGAAATGTATTTTTTCATTTTGTCAGGTTTTAAAATCTGATTCAAAGTTGTCAAAAGTACAATAAAAAACGTTTATATTAATTTTTTATAATGTTGCAATATTTCTTTTTTTACTTTTCATAAAACTCAATCGGCAGCTTGTCCGGATCGGCAATAAAAGTGAATTTTTTACCCGTCAGCGCATCGGTTCGGATCGGTTCGCACGGAATCCCAAGCGCAGAGAAATATTTGACGGCATCCGACACCTTGTCCACTTCAAACGCCAGGTGCCGCAGCCCCGTAGCCTCAGGCCGCGTTATCCGCACCGGCGGCGACGGGAAAGAGAACAGTTCGATACAGTAATCACTGCCCTTCATGCACAAATCGAGCTTATACGAATCGCGGTCGGCACGGTAGGTCTCCCGGATGATTTCAAGCCCGAGCATTTTGGTGTAAAAAAACTTGGACACCTCGTAATCCGAACAAAGTATCGCAATGTGGTGGATGCGGTTGATTTTCAGCATAGATTTCAGATTAAGCATAAAAAAAGCCTGACAGTCAGGCTTAATCTATTATTCTTTGGAACAAAGACCTACAATTTCATGAAAGGTATCATGGATGTCATTGAGCAGGACCGTTATTTCCTTATCGGTCGCCCCCAGCTTGATTTTCTTGTGCAGCGCCCGGCAATTGATTTGCAGTTTTTCAGTCGCTGCCAGTATTGTTTTTGTCCTGAACTCAGAAGGTTTCTCTTTCAGGTTCACATTTTCAGCCTTTTGCGCCAGTTCCAGCGAACGCGATTTGATAGGTTCCAGGTTGCCTTCCTCAGCAGGATGGAATGTTTGTGAGATGACCTCGTGGAACGCCTTCATCTCAGGCCATTTGTCGAAAGTCGATTGCGCCGCAGCTGAGGCAGAAACAAGCGTAATCAGTAAGAAAGCCAGCTTTTTCATAAAATGAATATTTTTAACGTTATCAAAGATACAAAATGATCGTTACCAAACAGGACGTCTCAACGTTTCCACAGTTTTTTTAATCGTTTTTCCGGACATACCAGTTTCCT
>CALRKC020000168.1:0-5936 GCA_943367895.1 Erythrobacter sanguineus
AACATTTCCGCGGTCTGCAAAAAACGCTTGTCAGCACGGCATTACGGCTGAATAAATATGTGAAAATCCTGAAAAGCATACTTAGACTGAATTAATTCGACTATTTTTGAAAGCACAGAAAGTTTTTGATGAGAATTAAAACCAATACATTTTATATTACGCTGTTTGTAATTGTAATTTTTTCACAATTATACCTTTCGTCTTTCCGAACCAATATTTTTCTACAGATCGCCGTATTGGGAATCATTTTATTCATCGACAGGCCAATCATCAGCAGAAGCCTGCTACGCCACCTTTTACCTTTACTATACCTTTTTTTATTGGGCTTTATAGGTACGGTAATCTACAATTATCAGCTGATAAATGTCATTAAGGATATTTTCCATTTTTTAAAACCCATACTTGGCCTGGTTCTCGGATTCCTGATCTTCAGGAAAATAAACGACTTTCACCTTTTTGTAAAGGTAATTGTGATGTGTGGTGTGCTTTCGGGAGTTATCCATTTTATTGTACTCATTTCTACCGGAAGATTGTTTACAGGGAGCATTACTGAAATAAGGGAATACGGTAGAGACAATTTCCTTGAATTGTTTTCATTTATCCTGATCAGTTATTATAAGAAATTTACTGGCAGGCGTTTGTTTGCTTCGGTCACTAAGGAAAAGTTATTACTCCTTTTTCTGCTGATATCCAACATCCTTTATTTTTCCCGCACCATGATTGGGGTGCTATTGATACTGTTGCTGTCCTTGTATGGCTATACCATAATTACAGCCAAAACAATAAAACTTGCCGGCGCCCTTCTTTTGGCAGTTGTCTTGTTTTACACCTACCTTTTCAGCGTAAAGGTAGACCGTAGTGGTGACGGTCTGCAGCCATTTCTATACAAAGTCAAGATGGCACCGGCAGAAATCTTTACCACCAAGATTGACCGTGACGACCATAAGGATCTATGGGATCATTGGCGCGGATACGAAGCAAAAAGGGCGATGGCACTAATGAAAAAACAACCGCTGAGTTTTGTCTCAGGAACAGGCCACGGATCGTTGGTAAATCTCAAATTTTATGCCCCGCTAACCGAAAGTATTCAAGACAAAGGAATGAAGTTCATTTCCGAATTGCACAACGGTTACGTTTATGTACTCTACAAAACCGGAATGATCGGATTGATCATTTATATTTTTATGCTGATCAGCCTCTATAAGGTTGTATATAAAAAGCGCACGTTTATTACGTTCCTGATTTCAGGAATTGGCCTTACTTTCCTTTTTACAACGCTGACCATAACAGGTCTTTATAATGTAAGGGACGTATTTGTATTTATTCTCGGAGCATTGATATTTTACAACAATACAGACGCAGTGATACCTAAACCGCTGCAGTCTTCATAATTTCCTTTATTTTTTCGGAAGTGGTGCCATCGCCATAAGGATTTGAACTCATTGCGATAGTGTCATAATAAGTTTGATTACTTAGGAGTTTCATCGTTTCATCAACAATTTTCTTTTTGTTGGAACCCACCAGGACTGCAGTCCCTGATTCCACACCCTCGGTACGCTCGGTGACATTCCTAAGGACCAGTACGGGCTTGCCGAGACTTGGAGCTTCTTCCTGTATACCCCCGGAATCGGTAAGTATAATAGCGCTTTTATTCATCATCCAGATCAATTCTGGATAATCCAAAGGTGCAATCAGTTTAATATTTTGACGTACAAGTTTTTGATGGGCGACAGTTTTAACGTTTGGATTCAGGTGTACCGGATACACAATCCGGGCATCTGCATTAAGATCGGCAATTTCAAGTAAGGCATCACAGATTTCATCAAACGGTGCTCCGAAGTTCTCGCGCCTGTGGCAGGTAACCAAAATTATTTTTTTTGTAAAATCGATTTCACGGTATTTTGACAAAAGCAGATTCTCATCTGATGGCCGGATTTTTCTAAGTCCCTGAAATAATGCATCAATAACAGTATTCCCAACAACATAGACCCCATCGTGTATGTTCTCAGCATTAAGGTTTTGCCTTGAATTTACCGTAGGGCAAAAATGGTAACTCGCAATCTTCGAAGTCAGTGCCCTGTTCATCTCTTCCGGAAAAGGGGAAAGCATGTCACCGCTTCGGAGTCCGGCCTCAATATGTACGACTTTAATTTTCTGATAAAAAGCCGCCAGCGCAGAAGCCAATACTGTTGTAGTATCTCCCTGGACAAAAACAAAATCGAAGTGCTCCTTCAGCAGGATATCATTGGTTATCCGCGAAATCAGGTCGGCCGTAAGCTGGTGCAGTGTCTGATCCGGTTTCATGATATTAAGATCGTAATCTACAGGAATGTCAAAAAAAGACAAAACCTGATCCAGCATTTCGCGGTGCTGCGCCGTTATCCCGACTTTAACTTCAAAATCAGCATCGGCAGAAAAACAATCTATAAGGGGGGCCATCTTAATGGCTTCAGGGCGTGTTCCAAAAAGGAATAACACTTTTTTCATCCGGAAGATTTGCAAAATTATAACAGGGGTAAAGCTAGCAATAAAAACTATATTTGCAAAAATCTAACAAGAAGCATGAGAGTTTTATTTCAGACAAGAACCAATATTTATGATGCTCCGGGCGGCGATTTAATCCAAATGTTGAAAACAAAGGAATTCCTGGAGAAAAAAGGAGTCCATGTTGATATTTCGCTTGAATTTGAGCCCAATCTGGAAAACTATGACTTTGTCCATCTTTTTAACCTCATGGATCCGGAGGATATTTACCTGCAAATGATGAATGCCAAAAGGCAGCATAAGAAAATCGCCCTCTCAACAATTTACGGACTGTATTCTGAATTTGAACGTAAAGCAAGGGGCGGCCTGTTTCAGAAACTGGCCAATATCCTTACGCCGAATCAAATCAACTATCTTAAGATTATAATCAAGCATTATAAGGAAAAACGGATGCATAAGGGCGTCTACAAAATGATGTTCCGTGGAAATTATGCGCTCACTAAGGAAATTGCGGACAATACTGCGGTTTTTTTGCCAAATTCTGTTTCCGAAATGGATCGCGTCGCAAAAGAGTATCAATTGAAAAACTATCAATTCGTCAGTGTTCCCAATGCCGTTGACAAATCGATTTTTAATGAGGAAGCAGGCAATGACAGACCAAATCCTTTTGCGGAATACGAAAACTGCATTTTATGCGCCGCGAGGATTGAAGGCAGGAAGTCCACACTGAACCTCGTCAGGGCCGTTAAAGACACGAATTATAAATTGGTGCTTGTCGGAAAGGAATCACCGAACCAAAGGAAATACGTGGAACAGGTTCGTCAGGAGGCCGGCGATAATGTTTTTTTTCTCGGCGCGGTTTCTCATGAACAGCTCAGGGATTTATATAAAGTCGCAAAAGTACATGCCCTGGTAAGCTGGATGGAAACTCCGGGCCTTTCCTCGCTTGAAGCTGCGGCAATGGGTTGCAATATTGTGGTAACTAAAAAAGGAGATACTGAGGATTATTTTGGGGACTATGCCTTTTACTGTGAACCGGACGACGTTAAATCCATAAAGGACGCCATCGATAGGGCATTTAATGCAACGGTAAATCCGGAATTAAAAAAGAAAGTTCTTGATAACTACACCTGGGAAAGGACAGCCGAAGCAACAATTCGCGGTTATGAAATGCTGAACGAACGCGCTTCAGGCTATTGATTTTTTGCAGTTGCACTGCCGAAAAGCTTGTTTTTTACCTTAACCATCACATTATAGTTTTTGGCAAATTGCTTTTTCAGGAAAGAAGCATCATCCTTAACAAACCAATCGGTTGTGCGGGGGGTCTCGATATGCCTTTCATGAATCTGATAAGCATATGTAGCAATTGAAGTCCTGAAACGCCCATCGGGAAAATTCGTCATATCGTAACCATGAAGCGTATAAGGCGCACATTGCTGGATAATAAGCCTGTTAAAAGGCACATCCAGCTCAGCCTCATCGTTCGTCCTCAAATCCTTAATTTTTAAATGCCCCTTATATTCCTGCTTCCAATCTTTGTTGAGGTACAAAAGCAGGTTCAACTCACGATACCAGTTTTTATTTAATGGGTGGTAATTGAAGTCGAGGTGCATATCAAGAAAACTGTTTTTCTTTCCCTGATGAAGGCCGCCACCGAAGTTCTTAGGGTCAACAAAAGTCTTCTTTGCCGTAATGTAAGCGAGTATATTATTGAACCTTTCAGAAGCCAGGTCGTTATACAATTCCATAAATTCAGGGCAGATCTCTTTATAGTTTGATTTTTCGAATTTGTTGTTTGCGAAAGAATAATCACGGCTTTTATTATTGAGTTCAGGTACACTTTCATAAGCCCGCAGCAATTTTTCCTCATCACAGAAATTGTCAATCAATAAATGCGGAAACGGCTGTGCAGTAAGATATTTGATACGCAATTCGTCCAGGTTCTTTTCTAAAAAATCAAAGTTGATCATCCCTCAATAATATTACGGTGGATTGCAAAAATATAAATTAATATTTAAGGCACACAGCTTAAAGCCATTAATGAAAGCCCGCGAATGTTAAAGTTAACGCATTCCGAAGGATTAATTTTTAAGGCGTGAAACTATAAAATTCATTACATTTGAACCGCTGAAAAAGAATCCCCTGATGAAAATAGCAATCCTTGGCACGCGCGGTGTGCCCAATTATTACGGTGGTTTTGAGCAGTTTGCCGAATTTTTTTCTGTATATCTTGTAGAGAAAGGGCACGAGGTATATGTCTATAACTCCCACAACCATCCATATCAGGAAAAGACTTTCCACGGTGTCCATATCATCCATAAAAATGACCCTGAGCATAAGCTCGGTACATTCGGGCAGTTCATTTATGATTACAACTGCATTCTCGACGCCCGGAAAAGGGAGTTCGACATCATCCTGCAATTGGGATATACCAGCAACTCAATATGGTTTTTCCTGTTGCCGAAGAAACCGATCATTATTACCAACATGGATGGCATAGAATGGAAACGCTCCAAGTATTCCAGGCCCGTACAGCAATTCCTGAAATTTGCCGAAAGGCTCGCCGCCGTCAGCAGCGATTATCTGGTTTCGGATTCTTTGGGTATAAAAAAATTCCTGAAAGAACGATATGGTAAGGAATCGACTTACATCGCCTACGGCGCGCATCCCTTTGACAACCCGGATGAAAAGATGCTTGAAGAATATCAGGTAACGAAAGGGAATTACAATATGATTATGGCCCGTTTTGAACCCGAAAACAACCTCGATATGGTGTTGCAGGGTGTCGCAATGAATACCGGGGACGACACGCCGATATTGGTTATCGGTAACCATATGACCAAATACGGAACCTACCTGAAATACAAGTTTCGCGATCATCAAAACATCCGTTTCATGGGCGGCATTTATAACCTGGCCCATCTTAACAACCTGCGCTATTTTTCAAACCTGTATTTTCACGGGCATTCTGTAGGCGGAACCAATCCATCACTGCTTGAAGCGATGGCTTCCCAGGCGCTGATCGCGGCACATCAGAATGACTTTAACCGGGGAGTTTTAAAAGACAATGCCTATTATTTTTCCAATCCGCAGGAGGTTAAAAACATACTGACGACAATCAAAAAAAATGATAACTTGCATTTCGTTAAGAAAAACTATGATTCCATAGTAAATGAATTTAATTGGGAAAAAATCAATGGCGAATACTTACAATTATTTGAGCGGTGCATTTCGGGAACTGCAATCGGAAACTAAACAGAACCCTTCTTTTCTTTTTCTTATAATTGCATTGTTATCAATTCCAATGCCCTATGCCGTCAATGGAATTTCGGTCGGGCTTTTCGCATTTGTAACCCTGATTACCTGTAAAAAGGCGAATATCCGCTTTGAGAGAAGCCTCATATATCCCATACTCCTGTATGTACTGATGGCAGCATCATTCTTATGGACTC
>CALRKC020000169.1:0-5853 GCA_943367895.1 Erythrobacter sanguineus
AGGGCAGGGTATTGTTTGCGAAAGCGTATTAGCAAACGTTATTTTCAAAGTCTTTTAAAATAATTTGAAAAAATAAGCTGAAGCTATTGCGCGAATAAAAAATAGTTGTATTTTTGCATCCGCATTACAGAAGCAGGCCCGTTCGTCTATCGGTTAGGACGCCAGGTTTTCATCCTGGTAAGGGGGGTTCGATTCCCCCACGGGCTACGAAAGTTCAATCCAATATTGAAAGCATCTCAAAACCAAGAGGAATAATGGTCCGTTCGTCTAGGGGTTAGGACGCCAGGTTTTCATCCTGGTAACAGGGGTTCGATTCCCCTACGGACTACAAAATTGAATATTAAAGAAACAATTATTAAGAAATGGCAAATCATAAGTCAGCTTTAAAGAGAATCAGAAGTAACGAGAAAAGAAGAGTATTAAACAGATACCAACACAAAACTACGCGTAATGCTATCAAAGCGCTTAGGATGGCTACTGATAAAAACGAGGCTTCTTCAAAGTTATCTGCTGTGATTTCAATGATTGATAAATTGGCTAAGAAAAATATCATTCACGATAATAAAGCAGCCAACCTGAAATCAAAATTGACAAGACAAGTAGCGAAGTTGTAATTATTACAATCTAAGATATACAGAAGGTTCCCAAATCGGGAGCCTTTTTTTATGCGTTGAATTTTGTGATGATCTTCTCCAGCATATCCTTTGTCAGTGGTTTTGGAAGGAAGTCCAGTACCATGCGGAAATCCTGAGATTTACGGATATCATTCGGATCTATGGATGAGGAAAGTAAAATAATCTTGGCATTCTTGTAGCTGTCATAAAGATTCTGGCTAAACTGCTCGAGGAATTCCCAGCCATCCATCACCGGCATGTTGAGGTCCAGCAATATCAGCAGGTCCTCCATTTCATGCGACTTGTCCTGCTCTTTACAAAGGTAGGCGATCGCTTCCTCACCATTATTTAAGGTAATGACATTTGACGCAAAATTAGCTCTTGCAATTACCATTTTTGAAAGCAGTAATGCGATGGGATCGTCGTCAATACAAATTACTTTGTGGAGCATTTTTATTTTTCTTTCCTGAATTTTATTATAAAAGTGGTGCCTTCGTTTACCTTGCTTTCAATGCTGATTTCACCGCCCATGCTTTCTATCTGTGATTTTACGAGATAAAGGCCCAATCCCTTGCTGTCCGGATAGTTGTGGAAGCGCTGGTATAGCCCGAATACCTTGTCCCTGAATTTTTCCAGATCAATGCCAATCCCATTGTCGCTGAATCGCAACAGGGTGTATTGGTCATTTTCGCTGGTTCCTATACTGATTTGAAGCGCACGGCTTTCAGATCTGTACTTTATGGCATTTGTGAGCAGGTTTAGCATAATGCTTTCAAAATAGGCCTTATTGGAGTACACGTCGGCGGCAGCAATATCATAATCTACTTTCAGGTTGTTGCTCGTAATCATGATATTGATCTGGTCCATCACATTTTCTATCGATTCCCTGATGGCGATATGCTGCTTCTCGATCGACGGATTGTCGCGTATGATCACAACTTTGCCCAGATCAGAAATGGTTTCATTCAGTAAATAGGTTGATTTGGAAAAGCCATCCATAATCTGCTGCAGTTCTTCATTCCCGAGCGGAATTTCCTCCAGCAGCTGCAATAATCCGATAAGGTTTGACAGTGGGGCGCGAAGGTTGTGTGAAGTAATGTAGGAAAACTGCCTTAAATCCTTATTGTTCTGCGTAAGTTCATTAATCAGTTGCTCTCGTTCTTTTTCCTGAAGCTTGCGCTCGGTGACATCGCGCTGTATCGAAATCCAGTGGGTATGTTCCTTTTCTGAATTGAACACCGGTACCATGGAAAACCGTACCCAATATTCTTCACCGCTTTTTTTATAGCTGATGAGCTCTACTTCACATTCCTGTTTCAGCAGTATCGATTGCGTCAGTTTTTCTATCGCCACCGGATCGCTTTTTTCGCCAAAGAAAATACGCGGAGATTTACCGATCACGTCATCATACATATAGCCGGACATGTGTGTGAATGCCTGGTTTACAAAGACAATTGCAGGGATGCTGAGTTTTGAATTGTCGGAATCCGTGATTACTACGGCATCTTTGGTATTGGTAATTACGGTCTCCAGTAATCGCAATCGCTGCTCTTCCTTCTTCTGTTTGGTAATGTCCTGCATGGCCCCGATCATACGAATCGGCTCTCCTTTTTCATTAAAAACAAGAAAACCCCTGTCAAGTACATATTTATAGGAACCATCACGGCATTTAAAACGATATTCATCCTGCCATTTCTGCGTTTTCTGCTCCAGGAAGGCATATAGTTTTACCGACATCCTGATGCTGTCTTCAGGATGGATACGATCAAACCACCATTTGGAATTGTTTCCTACTTCGTCGCGCTTGTATCCATAAACGCCCTGAATCCCCTTATTCCAGGTAAATTCATTTTCCTGGATTTTCCAATCCCAAATCGTATCACTCGTCGCTTTTGCCACGATGTCATAACGCTCCTTTGATTCCCGGATTTCAAGGTTGTTGTTCTTGATCTTTTCAAGATTGTGCCTGTTGGCCCGGTCATTCTTAACGATAAAGTATCGGATGATGATTCCGCAAATGGTTACGAAGGCAATGTCCCGTAAAATATGTAAATAAAAGAAGTTTTCGGTCGTGTACTGCCTTTCGAGAAGTGTCAGGCTTGAAAACGCCAAAATGATGGCAATGAAAATAAAAATATAGGTTATTTTATCGGTTTTATTTTTCATTACACCAAATATAGCAAAATATTGTTTTGGTTTTGATGTTTGTGAAAAAACCGGTAGGGAAGGAGTTCGGAAGTTGTCGGTTCGGAAGTACGGCAGCCTGAAAATCCGGGGCCGGCGTTAAGCCTGCATTAAATTTAGGTTCAATTACTTCCGATCTTCCGAACTTCCGAACCATGAACTTTTTTATCCAAAAATAAAGTGTACCTTTGCACCCATTAAAAAATACAGATGGAATCTATCAGAAACATTGCAATTATTGCCCACGTTGACCACGGTAAGACTACTTTGGTTGATAAAATCATGTACCATTGCCAGCTTTTTCGTGAAAATGAGAACACCGGCGATCTTATCCTCGACAACAACGACTTAGAGCGTGAAAGGGGAATTACCATTACTTCAAAGAATGTTTCTGTTGTATATAAAGGAACAAAAATCAACATTATTGACACGCCCGGTCACGCCGATTTCGGTGGAGAAGTAGAGCGTGTACTCAATATGGCTGATGGTGTCTGTCTTTTGGTTGATGCTTTTGAAGGGCCGATGCCACAGACCCGTTTCGTGTTGCAGAAAGCAATTGACCTTGGTTTGAAACCATGTGTCGTAATCAATAAGGTAGATAAGGAAAACTGTACGCCGGAAGAAGTACATGAAAAAGTATTCGACCTGATGTTTGAACTGGGTGCCGAAGAATGGCAGCTGGATTTCCCAACCGTATATGGTTCAGCAAAAAACAACTGGATGTCTGACGACTGGAGGAACCAGACCGATAACATCGAGCCGCTTTTGGATATGGTCGTGGCAAACGTCCCTGCTCCGAAAGTATCTGAGGGGACCCCACAGATGCTGATCACTTCTTTGGATTTCTCATCCTTTACCGGCCGTATCGCTATCGGTCGTCTGGAAAGAGGTGTTTTGAAAGAAAACCTGCCGATCTCTTTGGTAAAAAGGGATGGAAAAGTGATGAAATCAAGAATTAAGGAACTTCACGTTTTCGAAGGGCTTGGCCGTAAGAAAGTAACGGAAGTGATTGCCGGCGATATTTGTGCGATTGTTGGGGTGGAAGGATTTGAGATTGGTGATACCATTGCCGATTTTGACAATCCGGAAGCACTGGATACCATTGCAATTGACGAGCCTACCATGAGTATGCTTTTCACGATCAACGATTCGCCTTTCTTCGGAAAAGAAGGAAAGTTTGTGACTTCGCGACACATCAAGGACCGTTTGGCCAAAGAGCTGGAGAAAAATCTGGCGCTTCGTGTAAATGAAACGGATTCTGCAGATAAGTTTATGGTTTTCGGACGCGGTGTATTGCACTTGTCGGTATTGATTGAGACCATGAGGAGGGAAGGATATGAATTGCAGATCGGACAACCGCAGGTAATCATCAAGGAAGTCGACGGCGTGAAATGTGAGCCTATCGAGGAACTGACTATCGACTTACCGGAACATCTTTCGGGACGTGCCGTAGAATTCGTTACCGTACGTAAAGGAGAAATGCTTTCGATGGAAGGTAAAGGAGAGCGTATGATCGTAAAATTCAATATTCCTTCAAGGGGTATCATCGGATTGCGTAACATGCTGCTTACTGCTACTGCGGGTGAGGCCATCATGGCACACCGTTTCATCGGATACGAGCCATACAAAGGGGAGATTGCAGGAAGGATCAATGGTTCATTGATTTCTATGGAAAACGGTAAGGCAATCCCTTATTCTATAAATAAACTTCAGGATCGTGGCAAGTTCTTCGTAGATCCTAACGAGGACATTTACGAAGGTCAGGTTGTGGGTGAAAATTCCCGTGCCGATGATATGACGATTAACATCACAAAAACCAAGCAGTTGACGAACTTCCGTTCTGCCGGTGCTGATGATAAGACGCGTATCGTTCCTGCCATCAAATTCTCGCTCGAAGAAGCTTTGGAATACATCCAGAAGGATGAGTACGTAGAGGTGACGCCAAAATCAATCCGTTTGCGTAAGATTTATTTGAACGAAAACGACAGGAAGAGATTTAAAATTTAAGCATACAGTTTGCCGTCACAGTTGGCAGTTTTGCAACGGTGAATGGCCAATAAATAAAAAACGCTCCGGGTACGGGGCGTTTTTATTTTTGCACTCAGGCCTCCTGAAAGACATACTTCTTAAATTCCGGACAGTCATAGTTCACCAACAGCCATTCTATGAGTTTCTTCTTCCCGAAATAGTGCGGAAGCTTGTCATTTTCTGCATACATCATGATGATTTCCCTTCCGGGGAAATATTTGGCGTAAGCTCCTTTTATCTTTGTTTTTTCGGTACGGCTGGCGGTATCGATTTTCTTGTAGATCAAGGCAAACCGGATATTCTCTGCCTCCAATTCTGCTGCGATGATTTCCATAATAATTCGTTTTAGATAGTTTAAAGATTGATTTGGGATACACAAAAATGAGATAAATACGCGAAATTTCAAAGAAATGGAAAGTGAAATGGCAGAGTTCATTCGCAAAATACACTTTTTGGCGTAGTTGTTTCAGCGGCGATAATGGATTTTCAATAAACAGCAGCGGAAAATCCCGTGGCGCGAATTTCAGTTTGATGCAGCCTGAACTTAAAAATCACAACGCCCAATCACAAAAATCGGTTGGCGTGGATATTGCTTCGACGCAGCGTTTGGTAGTTGACTTTGCAGCCTTGAAAGTTCCGGGACGCCCGAAAGAAGGATATTGAACGCAGCCTTCAAGACTATTCAATGCACGGAGTTTTAATACGGAATGCCGCAACGAAGAAATGCCGACGCAGCGTCGAGCGCGTGTTCAGGCTGCATCTTCTTCGTGATTTGGCTGTGTATTTTTAAGCCTTTACACGAGGGCTGAACATGTCTAAAGCGTTGCCCGTATTATGAGGCGTTACGTAAATTCAGGCTTAAATTCAGAACATACTCAATTCTACCAAACAGCAGTTAAACGCTGGTGTAATGACCGTATTTGAAATCCGGTACGATTATTTCAGGTATACCGATTATAAATGCGAATTGAATTTTATATGCCCTGTTATCAAAGGTTATGACCGTATTGATGATACGCTGTTATTG
>CALRKC020000170.1:0-5838 GCA_943367895.1 Erythrobacter sanguineus
TTAAAAGTATCCTAAGAAATAGTTACATTTGGACGCTGACAAACAAAAAAGTAAAACATTATTCACATCAATTATGGATTTTAACCTTACAGAAGAGCATTTAATGATACAGCAGGCGGCCAGGGATTTCGCACAAAACGAACTTCTTCCGGGCGTTATTGAAAGAGATGAGCATTCTAAATTCCCCACAGAGCAGATCAAGATGATGGCGGAACTTGGGTTCATGGGCATGATGGTAGATCCAAAATATGGCGGTTCGGGACTGGACAGCGTTTCTTATGTTTTGGCGATGACAGAAATTGCGAAAGTAGATGCGTCCGCTGCCGTGGTAATGTCCGTAAACAATTCACTGGTTTGTGCCGGGATGGAAAAATACTGCAATGAAGAGCAGAAGCAGAAATACCTGGTACCATTGGCAAAAGGCGAGGTAATCGGGGCGTTCTGCCTTTCAGAGCCGGAAGCCGGATCAGATGCCACTTCACAGAAAACCACTGCAATCGACAAAGGCGACCACTACCTATTAAACGGCACCAAAAACTGGATTACGAATGGGGCGACCGCTTCGACTTATCTGGTTATGGCGCAAACTGATGTGGAGAAAGGCCACAAAGGCATCAATGCTTTTATTGTTGAAAAAGGCTGGCCCGGGTTTGACATCGGGCCGAAGGAGAAAAAAATGGGTATCCGCGGGTCTGACACCCACTCACTGATGTTCACGGATGTGAAAGTCCCAAAGGAAAACCGCATCGGCGCTGACGGATTTGGTTTTAATTTCGCCATGTCGGTCCTAAACGGCGGCCGTATCGGGATTGCTTCTCAGGCATTGGGAATTGCAACCGGGGCTTACGAACTGGCATTAAAATACTCGAAGGAGCGTAAGGCCTTCGGGAAGGAAATCTCAAAACACCAGGCGATTGCGTTTAAATTGGCAGATATGCACGTCAGTATTATGGCGGCTAAACTATTATGCCTAAAGGCGGCGTCTGAAAAAGACCAGGGTATGGATATTTCAGAATCCGGTGCGATGGCGAAGTTATATGCCTCACAGGTGGCGATGGATACTACGATTGAAGCTGTACAGATTCACGGTGGAAACGGTTACGTCGCGGAATACCATGTGGAAAGGATGATGCGCGACGCAAAGATTACGCAAATTTACGAAGGCACTTCTGAGATTCAGAAAATTGTAATTTCGAGAAGTATATTGAAAGACTGAAAAATGTAACGATTGAAAAATTAACAGCCCGGTATTTCTACCGGGCTTTTTTCTTACATTTATATCTGAAATATTGAAAGTTTAAACTGGCTCCATTTTTCATAATTTTTAATCTTTAGATTTGAAATGTACGACGAACTCAAATACTGGTACCTTCGTGATCACAAGTTATTTCGGATACTGAGTTTCAGCCAGATCCGTCAGCTGTGCATTATAACGGGTTTTAAGAAAGCGGCCAAGGGCGATATCATTTATTTCTCATCTTCGGATGTTCCAAGGATCTTTTTACTCAAGAAAGGTGCCATCAAAATTGTTTCGGTGGATGAAAATGGGGATGAAACCATTAAGGATATTATCCAGAAAGGCGATCTGTTTGGTGAACTGACTCTAGAAACGGACAAACAGGTTAATGAATATGCAAAAGTGCTTTCCGATGAAGTATCAATCTGCAGCTTCCTGATGTCAGATTTTGAAAACCTTTTGCTAAAGAACCCCGGGCTTGCATTGTCGTACACCAAATTTGTCGGCCTTAAAATGAAACGCATCCGCAACAATTACAGCAATCTTATTTCGAAGGATGCCAAAACAAGGATGTACCAGTTTTTACGGGACTGGGCAGAGCGCGAAGGCATCGAAAAAGATGGGAAAGTAACGCTTGAAAATTACCTTACACAAAGCGATATCGGGCAGATTATTTGTACTTCGAGGCAGACCGCAACGCAGTTACTTAATGAAATGGAAGCCGGCGGAAAGATTGTTTACGGCCGCAAAGAGATTGTCATTCCTGACATTAATGCGCTTTCAATAGATTATTCTTCTTAACTGTCGGACACCCGACAAAGCTGTTTTCAAAGCCGGTTTACATTTGCCTCATCAATTTAAATACAAAATTATGACAACAATGATTTTTGAAAACAAAAAACCTGCTTTACTAAAAAATCGTATTTTAGTTTTAGCCTGGGTGCTGTTCAGCAGTGTCGGATTATTTGCCCAAACCGAAAGTAAACGGACGGCAAACTTCAATCTGGAAAACAAACTGGCGATAGAAGGACATGATCCTGTCGCTTATTTCAAACAAGGCAAAGCTGTAAAAGGCAAAAAAGAACTGTCGGTATCACACCAGGGCGTGGTTTATTATTTTTCATCGGTGGCCAACAAAGAGGCTTTCCTGAAAACGCCAGCTGCTTATGAGCCGCAATATGGAGGCTGGTGTGCCTATGCAATGGGCGCAAACGGTGAAAAAGTGGAAATCAACCCCGAGACGTTTAAGATTGTCGATGGCAAGCTGTACCTGTTTTACAATGCGTTTTTCAACAACACCCTGAAAAGCTGGAATAAGGATGAAGCAAACCTGAAGAAAAAAGCTGATGCGAACTGGAAAAAAATTATAAATTAAGCTTTATGGCAAAGACAATTTTAACCTGGGCGCTCAGAATCACCGCGGCGGTGATATTACTTCAGACATTATTTTTTAAATTTACCGCTGCCGATGAAAGCGTGTATATATTTACGAAATTGGGCATAGAACCTTATGGAAGGATTGGATCGGGGATTGCCGAGCTTTTTGCAGCCATACTGATCCTGATTCCGTCAACCACGTTAATCGGTGCGCTGCTCGCGGCGGGAGTAATTTCCGGTGCCTTGCTTTCACATCTGTTTATTTTAGGAATCGAGGTGAAAAATGATGGCGGAGAACTTTTTATTTTGGCGGTAATAACCTTTATTTGCAGTATTATATTAATTTATCTGGACCGGCGGAAAATCCCGGGCTTAATGCGATTTAAAACATAGACATGCTCTTACCTTCAATACATCATAGCCTGAATGAAATGATTGGTTTGCTTCGGCAGCTTTCAGACAAGGATTATACGAACCAATGTAAAGCGTTGAGCAATGCTACCATTGGCGAGCATACCAGACACATTATAGAAATGTTCCAATGCCTCGAAAACAATTATGATACGGGCCTGGTGAATTACGATAAAAGGGCACGCAATATCCTGATACAGACAAGCACGGAATTTGCCGTTGCATCGATAAAAACCATTCAGGACAATCTTGATAAAGAAAATAAGGCAATCCAACTGCAACAGATTATTGATGGTGAAGAGGTTATCATTGACAGTAACTACTTTCGCGAGCTGCTGTATAACCTGGAGCATTGCATCCACCATCAGGCTTTGATTAAGGTCGCGATACATGACTGTGAAGACGTAACGATTGATGCCAATTTCGGGGTGGCGCGTTCCACGATAGAATACCGCAATCAATGTGCACAGTAAGTTTTGTTCATGCCAATGGCCAAATCATTATCACTTCAAACCGTGACGAACAGGTTTTAAGGCCGGCGATTCCACCAGCATCCTATCTTATCAACAACCGCACACTGATGTTTCCAAAGGACCCGAAAGCGGGCGGAACATGGTATGCTGTAGATGAAAATGCCAATGTACTGGTGTTGTTAAATGGCGCAGCAGAAAAGCACAGGCATTTACCGCCGTATGACCGAAGCCGTGGATTGATCGTACTTGATTTATTGGGAAGTGATGCTGCAATTGAAAGCTGGGAAAAGATTGACCTGAATAATGTCGAGCCTTTCACGATTGTGCTATACTACAATAGCGAGTTGTTTCAATTGCGCTGGGATGGTGCTGAAAAAAGCAAAATTTCATTAGACCCAAATAAAAATCATATTTGGTCTTCTTCGACCCTGTATCCAAAAGACATTCGCGAAGAGAGGGCTGCGTGGTTTTATACTTATCTTGATACAAAACCGGAAGTTACTGCCGCTGAGATGCTGCATTTCCATCGTTATACCGAAAATGGTGATTCCGAAAATGGCCTCGTCATCAACCGGAATGACAAGCTGAAGACCTTGAGCATTACACAAACCGTTATTGACCGGAATCGATTGACGCTTACGTACGCCGACCTGATTAATGACGAACAGTCTGCGAAAACAGTACTTACCATATAAATCGCAGCTATTGAGACTATTCTTCCATAAAATATTTCATTGGGAATACTGGCCATTTTACATAGTCTATATTCCCATTTATTTTTTATGGGCCTATTATGCCCTGCGGCAACGCAGCATCTTCTTCTTCAATGCTTCCAACCCGACCATTAAGAACGGCGGCTTTATGATGGAATCGAAGAAAGAAATATATGACCTCATTCCGCAACAGTATTATCCGAAAACCATACTCGCGAAAGCCGGCACGCCTCTTGAAGATATAGTCTTGCAGCTGAAAAATCAGGGCATACAATATCCTTTGATTATTAAGCCGGACATCGGATTGCGCGGCTCAGCGGTAAAAAAAATTGACAGCGCAGCCGATTTGGAAACTTATATCAAAAAGGCAGCATTTGACTGTATCGTTCAGGATTTGATTCCGTATGAAAATGAAATCGGTATTTTTTATGTTCGATATCCACATGAAAAAGAAGGGCGTATTACGGGCATCGTCGCCAAGGAATTCCTTATTGTCACCGGTGACGGCAGATCAACGCTGGAACAACTGATAAAGGAAAATCCGCGGTATGAACTGCAGTTGAAATCGTTACGGAAAGAATATGGCAATAAACTCAGTGAAATTCCTGCCGATGGTGAGAAAATTAACCTTGTGCCTTATGGGAACCATGCCCGTGGTGCCAAATTCGTTGACCGCACCGGTTGGGCGACACCCGCTTTAAATAAAGTTATGAATGAAATCTGCCTGCAGGTTGATGGCTTTTATTTCGGAAGGATTGACTTAATGTACCACTCCCTCGAAGCGCTCGAGCGTGGTGAAAAATTCTCCATCGTAGAATTGAACGGTGCTGCGAGTGAACCTACACACATTTATGACCCTGAACATTCTTTGTTTTTTGCCTGGAAAGAGTTGATCAGGCATATCCGTTATATGTATGAAATCAGCGTTGAAAATCATAAGAATGGCGCGCCTTACCTGAATCACAAAGAAGGTATGGAACAGTATCGCCTTCACAACCGGCATTGTACAAAAATCGTAAACTTCTAGACGATGAAAGCACTAAAGAACATTGTTGCCGGTTTTTTAGTGAGCTATATCGGGTCCATTCCCTTAGGATACCTCAATGTAATTGGATATGATGTGTATCAGAAATCGGGAACGGAAAGCCTGTTTCTTTATTTGACGGGCGTCATTATTATTGAAGGCATTGTGATTTACGCCACCTTAATTTTCGCAGACCGATTGTCACATAATAAGAAACTGATTAAATACATCGAATTGTTTTCCATTTTCTTTATGTTCCTGCTGGCATGGTCTTTTTATGCGGCGCGCAACGACCCTTCGGCATCTGGAAATATATTTAAGCTGGCTGATGGCTATTCTCCTTTTTGGACCGGTGTTAAATACAGCAGCCTCAATTTCATCCAGATTCCGTTTTGGCTGGCATGGAACCTTTATTTAATCAATTCCAAATATATTGCCGTTGAAAAGAAAGGAAAATATCCCTACCTGACAGGGACATTAGCGGGTACATTTGCAGGAATGCTGACGCTGATTTTGTGTCTTGACTGGCTTACCAAAAAGAACAGCTTTATCTCGGCTTACCTGATGTCCGGTGTGATTCCGTTATTATTCCTCGGAATGGGA